>JAYTTG010000508.1:0-13290 GCA_043745175.1 Microbacteriaceae bacterium | reverse complement strand
TGCGCCGCGCGCTGCCGCGCCCAGGTGTCGGATGCGCCGGCCGCCTGCCAAACTTCCGTCATGAACGCTGGCGAATGCCGCTCGATGGCGAGCTCGTGCGCGGTGTCGCGTGTGTGGCCTCGGCATGTCGAACGCGTCGGTCTCGTTCGCCAGCTTGGGGCAGTTGTCCGGCTGCGCCGGGCAATCGCCGCTGATGCCGATGCCGATGCCGATGCCGATGATCGGGAATAGGAACACCCGGCGCACGTGCATGGGCGCCTCAAACACCCAGCCCTCGACATTGTTCTTGACCGACCGGTTCACGATCCACCCGGTCGCGAGATCAGTACCGTCAGGGTGCAACAGAGCTCGCTCGACGCGTTACCGCCCTCGCGGGCGACCAAATCGATCTCCACGAACCCCGGGACCGCGACGTCCCGGGTGCGAATCGGGATCTGCGACTTCAGCAGCGTCCCGGACTTGGTACGCCACCGGCCGAGGGAGAGCAGCTTCGCCCGCTCCGGCGCGAGCCGGCGATCAATCCTCGCCGCGCTGATGCATACCAGCAGCGCCCAGCATCTCAGCAGACCCCGCGTCACCGCCGCACCTTAAGCCGACGTCCGCCCGGGCGTAGTCGCGATGCCACCCGTCAGCCCCACCAACTCGGTCACTTTCCGGCCCTCATCAGCCGCGACTTGAACCACGCCGAAGCGGAGGTTTCCAATGAGTCACTGCGAGTTCTTGACAGAATCTTTCGCTCGCGCAATGATGCGGGTACGACGCATTTCCTGCCCCTAGCGTGACCCGCTTCAATGAAGGGAGGACCATCATGGCAGTTCAATTCTTCGGAGAAACCGGCCCGATCAGGGTGCCCTACCGTTTGACGCGAACAGGCGACCCTGATGAAGAAATGGTGGTCGATCCGCGCGGGGATGAACCTCCATCGCGCGGTAAACAGGTGTCCATCGGCAAGCGACTACCAAAGCATCGCGCCACAACGACGAACCGAGCGTTTTCGCAGTAGGAAGTGGCCTCAATCAGTGGCGGCACAAGGGGCGGATTTACCAACAATCCGGCAGGCACTGGGTGATGTCCGCCCGGCGGTCTAATCGGCGAGCCTGCGCGATTGTCGACGACGGGTGAATACTCACCCCGTGGCGTCGGAAGAAAACTGACCCTCCGTACGACCCTTGGAGGGTGATAACAGTGGAGAGCTCGGCAGAGATACGTCGTTTGCATCGATCAGAGAAGATCCCTATCAAGGAGATCGCCCGGAAGTTGGGCATCGCACGCAACACTGTACGGGCCGCATTGGTGTCGGAGCGGCTACCAAAATACGAGCGCAGCTCGCGCGGCTCACTGGTCGACGCGGTCGAGCTCGATGTCCGCAAACTGTTGGCCGAATATCCCCGGATGCCGGCAACGGTGATCGCCGAGCGCATCGGCTGGCAGTACTCGGACACCACGTTGAATGTACAGATCCCGCTCGGACACGGACAGTTGCTGGTGCTCCCGGTGTTAGTGATGACTCTCGGGTTCTCCCGCTTCCTGACGGCGACGATGGATTCCTCCCGCCAGGCTGGCGACATTCTCGCGGGTATCTGGCAGCTGATCAACGGTCTCGGGATGGTGCCGCAAACCCTGGTTTGAGACCGCGAGTCCGCCATCGGCGGCATCGGTTTCGTCACTGTGCCCGCCGCCTTCTTCGCGGGGTCGTTGTCGACTCGGATCCAGCTTGCCCCGCCCCGGGATCCAGAATTCAAAGGCATGGCCGAACGCAACAACGGATACTTCGAGACCTCGTTTGTGCCGGGCCGCTCTTTCGCGTCGCTGGCAGATTTCAACATCCAGCTCGACGGCTGGTTGCCGAAGGCACACCACCGGGTGGTGCGCTCCCTCGGCCAGCGCCCCGACGAACCGCTGCCGGCGGTCCAGACAGCGATGACGCTGCTGCCGGTATCTGTGCCGTCGGCCGGGCTGCGGCATCGGGTGCAGTTGGGCCGGGAGTATTACGTTCGCGTCGACTCCAAGGAGTAGTCCGTCGGCCTGCGCTGCGCGGGCCGCTTCGTCGGTATCCACGCCACCGCCACGATGGTCACGATCACTCGCGATGGCGAGATCGTCGGCGCCCACCAGCGGTGTTGGGCCCGCCGGGCGACGATAACCGATCCAGCCCACGTCAGCATCGCCAAGACCCTGGGCAGTGCCTTCGCCGAGGAGCGTTTGGCGCAGAGCTGCGGATCCGAGCTGCCGGGTTCGGCTCCCGGTAAGCCTCGAGGACTTCGACGGGGACGTAAAACCCGCCATCCGGCAACAGGTTGGCGCGGGCTTCGGGTGGGTTCCTCACCGAGGCCCGCAACGTGGTCCTCCTCGGACAGCCCCGCCCGACGGCCGCGGACGACTCACCGCCGCAACAACCGACCGAATGGTCCGGCACAGTCACCAATTCCAACAGCCGATTTATCCGGCCGAGTAGACCTGCCTAAAAGCAGGTCGAATTGGCATTTAACGAACCTGCCGTACCCCTCGAACTAAACAGATCATGTGTCGAGGCAAACAAAAAAGAACCGGAAGGTTTTTCGACCATTCCGATTCTTCTTCACTCAGTACCCGGAACCTCTCGCAAGTATTTCCGGGATGAACTTTTGTTGCGGGGACAGGATTTGAACCTGCGACCTCTGGGTTATGAGCCCAGCGAGCTACCGAACTGCTCCACCCCGCGGCACGTGATCAGCCTAGCACGGGGATGGAGCTCGGTTTACTTGTTGAGAGCGAACACCTTATTCAGCGCCGTCACGAGCGCAGCATCCGCCGTGGCATAGGCAGCGAGGTCTCCACTCTTCAGAGCAGCAGCGCGGGCAGTGAGAGCAGACTGCACGTCAGCGAGAGCAGTCTTGAGCTCCGTGCTCGGCACACCAGTGCCGGTGCCCGTGCCTGTTCCGGTGCCCGGAGACGGAGACGGACTCGGTGTTGGAGCTGCTCCACCATCACCCGCACTCGCACCTGAGTTTCCGGCGAACAGGGAATTGAGCGCAGCGTCCAGGGTGTCCTCGAATGCAACCTTGTCACCGAAAGACACCAGGACCTTGCGCAGGATCGGATAGCTTGTCTCCGCGTTTGACTTGACGTAGACCGGCTGCACGTAGAGCAATCCGCCCCCAACGGGCACTGTCAGCAGGTTACCAAGGTCGACGGTGGTGTTACCCCGCGTAAGCAAAGCCAACTGATTGGCGACCGCGGTATCGGTACTGAAGTTGCTCTGCACCTGGCCCGGGCCTGGTACGGAATTCTGCTTTGGAAGGGCAAGAAGGGTGAGCTTGCCGTAGCCGGACGCGACCTCGCCCTTTACCTTGCCCGCATCCGCATTCGCCGCCAGGTAGCCGGTGAGGATGTTGCTGGTGCCGGCACCCTTCGAACTCGGGATGTAGGTGGAGTAGAGCGAGAACGCCGGCTTCGTGGCACCAGGGAGCTTCATCGTCAGGAAGTACGGCGGCTGAAGCTTCGCGGTCGCCGCCTCCTTGGTCGGATCGTTCGGCGTGACCCACGCGTCGCTGGCGGAGTAAAAAGTACTGGGGTCAGTCACGTGATACGTACCGAGGATCTCCCGCTGCACCTTGAACAGGTCAGCCGGATAGCGCACATGGCTCATGAGGTCCGACGAGATTTCGCTGATCGGCTTCACGGTGGACGGATAAATCTTCTGCCAGGTCTTCAGGATCGGATCTTTGACGTCCCAGGCGTAGAGCGTCACCTTGCCGCTATAGGCGTCGACGGTGGCTTTGACCGAGTTGCGAATGTAGTTGACATCATCCAGCGCAAGCTGCGGGGCTGGCGTGTAGGTATCTGCAATCGCGTTGCTGAGTTGTTGCACGGCCGAGTACGGATAGTTTGCGGTCGTGGTGTAGCCGTCCACAATCCATTTCACGCGACCGTCCACAACGGCCGGATACGGGTCGCTATCGAGGGTGAGGTACGGAGCAGCCTTCTGGATACGATCCGCCGGATTACGGGTGTACAGGATTTGCGACTTGTCGTTGACGCCGTTGGAAAGGAAGATCTGCTCCGACTGGAACTTGACGGCATAGATGAGCTTCTTGAAAAGATTGTCGAGCTTCGGCCCGCCATTTTCCGCGAAGGTCGTTGTGGCGTTCTGGTTGGCGTTCGAGTCGCCCGCGGGGTAATCGAGCTCAACTTTGCTTCCCCCCTTCGAGCCACCGACGATCGAATACTGCGGGGACTCTTCCCCGAAGTAGATGCGCGGCTCGAACTTACCGAGCGCGCCGGTAACCGGGATGCCCGACTCGAGGAAGACCGGGAGGCCTTCGGTCGAGCGCTGGTTGCCATAGGCCGCAACCACGCCGTAGCCATGAGTGTAGACGAGCGTGTTGTTGTACCAGCTCGGAGCCGCGTTGGTATTGGACTGGTTGAGCTCACGCACGGCGATCACGGTGTCCTGCGACTTTCCGTTGATCGTGTAGCGGTCCACATCCAGGTACTTGTTGAACTGGTAGTACTGCTTGATGCGCTCGAGCTGGCCGAAGGCAGCCGAGACCACGGCGGGGTCGATGATCCGGATGCTCGCGGTGGTCTCGGCGTCGTTGCGCAACGCACCCTGCTGGGCATCTGTCTTAGCCGAGTAGGCCTCTTCCTGCACGCCGGCGACGCCGTACGCGTCCCTCGTGGCATCGATGTTCCGTTGGATATAGGGTGCTTCGAGCGTACGGACGTTCGGCTCGACCTGAAACTTCTGGATGACCCAGGGGTAGACCGATCCAATGAGTAGGCCGCTCACCAGCAGCAACGCGGTGCCGATGAGGGGGAAGCGCCACCGTCCGATCACCGCCGTGATAATGAAAAGGATCGCCACGACGGCGGCAATGCCTGCGAGAATCTGGCGCCCGGGGATGACCGCGTGAGCGTCGGCAAATGATGCCCCCTCGAACAGCGTGCTCGAGGTCTTGGTGCTGAGCGTGGCGTACTGGTCGAGCCAGATGCTCGCCGCCTGAAGGAGGAGGTAGACCGCACCGGTCACGGCAAGCTGGATACGCGCGGTGCGCGAGATGCGTACCTCGCGGCCGTTAAAACGCAGGGCGCCGTAAAGATAGCTGGTTGCGATCGCTGCAATGGCCGAAATGAGCACGACGGCCGACGCGAACGCGGCGACAGCCTGGTAGAACGGCAGCGCGAAGAGATAGAAAGAAACGTCGAGGTGGAACTGGGGCTCAAGCTTGCCTGAGGGCACGCCGTTGATCCACTCGAGAGCAAGTTGCCAGCGGGATGAGGTCGCGACTCCGGCGAAGAGGCCGAGAATCGCGGGAATGCCTCCCATCGCGAGGCGACGAAGAGGCTCGATCACCTGTTGGTAGCGGTCGAGCTGCGCGTTGAGCTTTGCATAGACCGGCCGACCGCGAAACGCGATCTGAATACTGGCGAATACCGGAGCAGCCATGGCCACGAATCCGATGAAAAACATCACCGTGCTTGCCACCCACTGAGTGGTGAGCACCTTGAGAAAACCAAGCTGCTCAAACCACAGCCAGTCAGTGTAGAGACTTGCGAAGATGAAGAAGAGGATGACGAGGACCGCAACGACGGCGAGCGTGATCAGGAGGGTTACCCTCGATCGCGATGTCGGTCGGCGTTCTTCAGTGGGGGTGGACGTCACGAGACTGCTCCTGGCTTGTGGCGGATGCTGTGCCCTTCTATCTTAAGGGGCGTGGTCTGGGAGGGCGCCCGCGCGGCTAGCGGATGGGGCAGGCGAGAAGACCCTTCGTGCTCGAGCCATTCTTGATCGCTTTCAGCGCCGCAAGCGAGTCGTTGAGCGTCTTCACCGCGAGAACGCGGATCCCGCTCGGGATATGCCCGGTCACTTCGTCGCAATTCGAATACGGTGCGAGGAACCAGGTGGCACCGGCCGCGCGCGCGCCGTAGAGCTTCTGGCGGATGCCTCCGATGGGACCAACGACTCCCGCGCCGTCGATTGTGCCGGTGCCCGCCACATTCGCCCCACCGTTGAGCTTTCCCGGGGTGAGCTTGTCGATGATGCCGAGCGCAAACATCTGGCCGGCGCTTGGCCCGCCCACATTCTCGAGCTGGATCTTCACCTCAAATGGATAGGTGTAGACGATGGCGGGGAAGATGCCGACGACTGGCGCGGCATCCGCTCCGGAACTGAGCTCCGGTGTCACTTGGACCGTCTGGGCTACTCCCCCGCGTTCGATGGCGATGCTCACCGGCGCGCCTGCGCCGCTCTTGGCGATGATCGCGCGCAGTCCGAGCACGCTGTCGGCAGTCTGCCCGTCCACGCTCACAATCGTGTCACCCTTCTGCAGGATGCCGCTCGACGGCGAGTGGGGCGAAAGGCCCCCAACGGTGAGGACGGCAGGGAGGGTGTAGCCGAGTGAGGTCAGTGCCGCCGCCACGGCATCCTTTTGCGAGTTCTGCATGTCGACGGTCGCCTGGGCGTTCGACTGCTCCAGTGAGGTGCCCACCGGGTAGACGGCATCCACCGGCAGCACCGCCTTGCTCGGGTCAAGGTACGCCTGTGCAACCTCGAACCAGCTTGGCGGCTGCTCGCGACTGCCGCCGATATTGACCGTGAGCATGTCGAGGGCGCCGCCGGTGGGGTAGGTCTTTTGACCGGGGATCTCGATGAGCGGCACCTGCCTGCCGCCGTTGATCACCGTACCGAGGGTGTTGAAGACAGGCCCCGGCTGCTCTATCACGTATGGTGCCGGCACGAGCGTGAAGGCGAGGGTACCGAACACCGCGGCTGCCAGAAGCACCCACCCCACGCGAGTGATGCGACGCCGGGACGAGGTGGGTGACCCGAGGTGGCGATCGTCGATGAACAGTGCCACCGGGGTCCTTTCTCCACACTGTTCGCCACGGGCGCAGAGCAGCATGTCGGGACGAACTGAATACTGACACCGCGCGCAGCGTGCAGCCGCTAGCGTAGTTGCCATGCCTGAAGATTCGGCCCAGAACCCGGAAGACGAATTCCGCGACATGCTGAGCCAGTTCCTCTCCGGAAACGGAGACATAGACCCCGCGCGCCTCGCCAGTGCCGCCGGACTCCCCGACGATCCGGAGCTGATCCGCAACCTCATCGGCCAATTGCAGAGCGCGATGCGCTCGAGCGGTGACGGAATCAACTGGGATCTCGCACTCGAGCAGGCAAAAACGCTCGCCGCACGAGACGTGGTGGCAACCACCCCGGCGGAACGCTCCTCGCTCGAGCAGGCCTTCCACATCGCGGCGCTCTGGCTCGATGAGGCCACCTATGTCTCGGAGCTGACCTCCATCCCCCAACTCATGTCCCGCACCGAGTGGATCACCGCGACCATGCCGATCTGGACTCAGCTCGCCGAGCCCGTGGCGCTCAGCATCGCCAACTCGCTCACCCAAGTGCTCCGCGACCAGGCGCCCGAAGAAATGTCCGGAATGATCGAGGGTGCATCGAAGCTCATGCGCAACGTCGGCGGTACCCTCTTCGCGATGCAGCTCGGGCAGGTGGTCGGCCAACTCGCCAGCGAAGCGGTTTCGGGTGGTGACATCGGAATTCCGCTGCTCGGCTCCGCGAAGGACGGAGACCAGCAGGCCGCGATCCTGCCACAGAACGTCGCTGCCTTCGGCGCCGGTCTCGACATTGAACAGGACCAGGTACAGCTCTACCTCGCGGTTAGAGAGCTTGCCCACGCCCGCCTGTTCCGCCACGCCAAGTGGTTGCGGCTGCAGCTGATGACGTCGATCACCGAATTCGCCCAGGGAATCCGAATCGACACCGATCGACTCGAGCAGCTCGCTACGGACTTCGATCCCTCCAACCCCGAAGAATTGCGTGAGGCCATGGTGAGCGGGGCGCTCATTCCGCCGAAATCAGAGTCGCAACTGGCTGCGCTCGGTCGGTTGGAGACGGTGCTCGCCCTGATTGAAGGCTGGGTCGATGTGGTGACGGCCCAGGCCACCGCCCGCCTTCCGAAGTCCGATGCCATCGCCGAGACTGTTCGACGTCGCCGCGCTGCCGGCGGCCCAGCGGAGTCCGCATTCTCCACTCTCGTCGGCCTGGAGTTACGACCGCGGCGACTGCGTGAAGCAGCCGCGATGTGGCAGAAGATCACCGACGAGGTCGGCGATGAAAAACGTGACTCCCTGTGGTCTCACCCCGACCTGCTCCCCACTTCTGACGACATCGACGACCCGGCCGCTCTCATCGTGAGACTCGGTGAACCGCATGCCGCGGCAGACGACATCGACCAGGCGATCGAAGATCTGCTCAACGACGACCGTGATGATCGCCCGCACGAAGCTGGCAACGACAGCGCTGGAGACCCCGGTAAGTAGAACTGCCCTGTGGATGGCGAGCGACGTTGATAGCGCCGGCAGTGCATCATTCCGTACATGGTGCTTCGACTTGACCCCCGGTTTCCACTGCTGTGGCGCACGCCGCAGAGCATTCAATTCGGCACGGATCGACCCCGCGTGGTGCTCGAGGTCGTCACGCACGCCGACGAGTTGGTGATCGCCGCGCTCGTGGCGGGGGTGAGCCGATCAGGAGCCGAGATGATCGGCCGCTCGGCCGGACTGCACGACGGCGCCTGTGACGCGCTGATCCGCGCGCTCGATCCGGCACTGGAGCATCCGGCTCCCCAGCAGGTACCGGCAACAGCAATTGTTATCGGCTCCGGCGAGACAGCGGAACTGGTGAAGCGGCTCCTCGTCGGATCGGGCATGGCTGTGCTGGCCGATGAGCCCGATGCGAGCCCGGAGATCGCCGTGATCGTGGCTCACTATGTGATCGAGCCGGAGGTTCATGGCCGCTGGTTGCGCCGCGACATCCCTCACCTCGCGGTGGTTTTCGGCGACGAGGTCGTGCGCGTCGGGCCGATCATCAGACCGGGAACCGGTCCGTGTCTCTACTGTCTCGAACTCCATCGCACCGATTCCGACCCGTCCTGGCCCGCGATAGCCTCTCAACTCTGGCACCGACGCAGCGGGATCGAGTCCTCCCTCGTGGCAGCAGAGGTAGCGGCGACAGTCGCACGCCTGGTACTCGCGCGCCGAATCGTGCACCGGATCGGACCTCTGACGACAATCGAAATCGACGCGGGCAGTGGGGAGCGGATGCTGCGGGAGTGGGGCAGTCATCCCGAGTGCGGGTGCGCCTCACTCACCGCCTGAGCCGTGCAGGCACCACCCGAGGCGCAACGCCCACGGCGGCGACCGCGATCAGCACGCCGATGCCAAAGCTGCCAGCGAAGGCCACGGAGCCTCCGGCGGAATTCATGTCGATCCGGGCGAGCGCGCTAAACACAACCCCGATGACGGCGAGAGCGAGGGCGGCGCCGAGCGAGTCGGAGATCGAGAGTGCCGCGCTGTTGAAACCCTGCTGAGCCGCAGCCGAGAGCCCGAGGGTCATGACACTGGTGCGCGGATAGGCGAGCCCCATTCCTCCGCCGCCCACCACCCAGCCGACGATGATGACCGCCGGATGCAGGTGCAGCGCAGCCGAGACGCACGCCACGATCACCGCCCCGAGCGCGAGCCACATGCCGACACTCATCGCGATCTCGGGGCGAAGGCGGTCGCCGAGATGACCCTGGAGCCAGGATGTTCCCGCCCAGGCGAGAGCGGACCCGGTGAGCGCGAGGCCGGCGAACGTGGGCGAGAAGGCGTACTGCTGCACGAGGAGGTAAGGCAGGTACACCTCCGCTCCGAGAAAAGACGCCGAGGCGAGGCCGCGCAGGAGGATCACCGTCGGCAGGCCACGACGGGCGAGGAGCGTCCCGCGCGGAAGGAGCGGCCGCACCGCCACTACCGCGACCACCAGCGCCACAAGCGGCGCGAGCACTGCGGCGACGCCGTCGAGATCGGCGGACAGATTGACCACGAGCACCGCGATGGCCGCCAGTAGTGCCCAGCCGATCCGACCAACGTTCCACGGGGTCTCGCTGAGCTGCCGGGGCTGGAGCCGCAACATCCGCGTCGCCGGAGTGAGTATCGCCGTCGCGACGATCACGAGCCCGACCACCCCGAGGAACACCCAGTGCCAACTCCACACCTCGGAGACGAGACCGGCGATGAACGGACCGACGAGCGACGGTACGATCCACGCGGCGGCGAAGCTTGCGAAGATTCGCGGCATCTGGGCGGCCGGATAGAGCCGGGCCACGACCACATAGAGCGCGACCGTCATCGCGCCGCTTCCGAGGCCCTGCACGAGGCGACCGACGACGAAGACTCCCATGTTCGGCGCGCTCCCCGCCACGAGAAGACCGAGGGCGAAGAGCGCGGCGGAGAAATAGAGCGGCAGGATCGGTCCGGAGCGGTCGGACCAGTTTCCCGCGATCACCATGCCGATAACCCCCGCCGATAGCGGTCCGGCGAAAGCCAGGGCGTACAGGGTGGCGCCGTCGAGATCTCGGCTGATCAGCGGCATGATCGTGGTCACAGCGAGCGATTCGAAGGCGGCGAGAAAGACGAGGGCGCTGCTTCCGATGGTCACCCACAGGTACCGGCCGCCGAAAATACCCTCCGTAACCGCGGGCACGCTCACGAAAGTCCGGCGAGAAACCGCGACGCTCGGCGCTCGGGCCCGCGTCCTGGACCACCCGATGACCAGGACAGATGGAGGCGACGGCGAGCACGGGTGATGCCCACATACAGCAGGCGCCGCTCCTCCTCCACAGCCTGTTCCGACTTCGCATAGGTAATCGGAACGTAGCCGTCACTCAGGCCAACGAGAAACACCGTGTCCCACTCCAGGCCCTTCGCCGAATGCAGGGTGGCAAGAGTCACCGCGGCCATCGTCGGCTCATGTTGGCTGGCAGATCGCTCGAACAACTCGCCTACGAACGACCGGAGCGAAGTTCCCGCGGCAGATCCCTCAGCCAGCCCCATCAGCGCGTTCAGCGATTCCCACCGATCGCGCACCGCCCCCCGCACCTCGGGAGCATCCTGGGTCCAGCCAAGGGAGCGCAACACGTCGCTGACGGTCTTGAACAGGGGCTCGCGGGTCGCCCCGACGACAGCCCCCTTGAGCATCATCAGCGCCTGCTTCACCTCCTGCTGCTCGAAGAACCGGGTACCGCCGCGAAGCTGGAAGCTCACCCCGGCGTCGGTGAGAGCCGACTCGAGAGGTGCCGACTGCACGTTGATGCGGAAGAGGATCGCGACATCCTGCGGTCGGGTGCCAGACGCGATCGCCGCGGCCACCTGTGCCGCGATCGCGCGTGCCTCGGCGACCTCGCTCGGGAAGCTCGTCACCGTCGGCAGAGCCTTCGCCGCCGCTTCCGGTGCGCCGACCGACGCGCGAAGAGCGAGCGCACCGGGGCGCCCACGCATCAGCAGGTTAGCCATGCCGACGATCGGCGGGCTTGAGCGGTAGTTCTGCTCGAGACGCACGACCGCCGCCTCGCGGAATCGTGCCGGGAACCCGAGCAGGAAGTCCGCGGATGCCCCGGCGAACGAGTAGATCGTCTGGCTCGCGTCGCCGACCACGCAGAGATCCTGCCGGTCTCCGAGCCACAGGTCGAGCAGGGCCTGCTGCAGGGGGGAGACATCCTGATATTCGTCAACGACGAAGAAGCGGTATTGCTCGCGCACCTGTTGGGCGACCCGCGGTTCGGCCTCGATCATGCCGGCTGTGGCGAGAAGCACGTCTTCGAAGTCAAGCTGCCGACGCTCATCCTTCACCGATTCGTAAGCACGATGAAGCGCGACCATCTTGTCAGCGTCGAGAGCTGACGGCAGGGTGCGCTCGGGCAGCACGGCCGCGTACTGGTCGAGGGTGAGCCGCGACACCTTACGCCACTCGATCTCGGCGGCGAGATCCCGCAAGGTCGCGGTGTCGAGTTTGAGCCGGAGGGTCTCGGCGGCCTGAGCGATCACCCGTCCTTTACTGTCGAGCAGTCGGGGCATCTGCCCACCGATCACCTCCGGCCAGAAGTGACCGAGTTGCGAGAGCGCGGAGGCATGGAAGGTGCGCGCGGCAACGCCGGTGGCACCGAGTTGGCGCAGCCGCCCACGCAGCTCCGCCGCGGCGCGGGAGGTGAAAGTGAGCGCCATAACCCGATCCGGGGCGTAGACACCGGTGGCGACGCCATAGGCGATGCGGTGCGTGATGGCCCGCGTCTTGCCGGTACCGGCACCGGCGAGCATACACAGCGGCCCGAGCAGGGTCTGCGCGGCGATGCGCTGCTCGTCGTCGAGGGCTTCGAGCAGGGAGTCGGCCGAGGTCACCACTTACGACGGTCGGTGATAGGGCCGCCGTACCAGTGCTCGATGATCGCCCGAGCGATCGAGGTGTGGCCGGGAAGGCCGATATCGTCGAGGGATGCCGTCAACTCGTCGCGGCTGAACCACCGCAGATCAAGGATCTCTGCGCCATCCGGGGTGAGGGTTGACTCGAGATCCGGGTCGACCTTCGCGATAAAACCGAGCATGAGGGACGCCGGGAACGGCCAGGGCTGAGACCCAACGTAGACCGGATCGACGATGCGCATGCCCGACTCCTCGAACACCTCGCGCAGGACCGCGCTCTCGAGCGACTCCCCCGGCTCGACGAAGCCAGCAAGAAGGGAGTAACGGTTGGCTGGCCACATCGCGTTGTGGCCGAGCAGCAGGCGGTCCCCGGCATCCACAATTCCGACGATGATGGCCGGGTCGGTACGCGGGAAGACCTCGCGACCGCTTTCGACGTCTGTTCGTACCCAACCGCCCTGGCCCGCGATGGTCGCCATGCCGGTGCGCGGGGAAAACTGATGAGAGTCGTGCCAGTTGGACAGCGCCAGCGCGGCGGTGAAGAGACCGGCATCGCTGTCGCTGAACGAGCTGCCCAGCGCGCGCAGGTCACCCCAGCGGGTCTGCCCCGGGTCCGAGTCCAGCGGCGCGAGGATGCTCGCGGCGTCGTCGTCCAGGATAACGGCAATGACGGGGTCTCCACAGTAGTCCGGCTCGAGGGATCGACCAAGGTACAGCCTGAGGGTGGCATCGAGTTCCGTGTCGTGCGGCAACAGGTCGAGCTCGCCGCCCGCGCCGAGCAGCGCCTTATTGTTCCACAACACGAGCTGGCGCATCCGAGGATTGAGACGAAGAGACTCGAACAGGTCAGGGGCGCTGCGAGCGAGGTAGTCGCGATCGAGGCCGTGACGGGAGAGCGGCAATGCCGAGGCGGGAAGCGGCGAGAGATACGACGGCGGCGCGGCACAGTCGGGCTCGGAGTTGTGCGACTCAGCGTCGGCAGGCATCGAGGCACCAATCATCGAAGGGAGCGGGAATGGCGTGGCGTTCGACACCGGCCGCTGGAGGACG
>JAYTTG010000507.1:0-3548 GCA_043745175.1 Microbacteriaceae bacterium | reverse complement strand
CTCGAATACAAATTCTTCGAGCCCGCTTTCTATCACACCGACGTCCCCGACTGGGGCACCTCCTACGCCCAAGTCACAGCCCTCGGATCACGGGCGATAGTCTGCCTCGACACCGGACGCTGGACGCAGCGCAAACGCCGGCGATGTCCTCAGCGCCAACAGCATCCTCATGGACGCCTTCTAAACCGACGTTCGCCCCGACCTCGCCGCCTGGCGCGAAACCCGCGGCCTCCCCGGTAACCCGATCACCGCCTACACTGCATCCGGATACCAAGCTCGGATCGCGACCGACCGCGTCGGCGGCCAACAAGCCAGCTGGGGCGCCTAACCCCGCGCCCGCTCGGGGCGGGCACACGACCTCGCGGCGGGAGTTGCGCCTCCCGCCGCGACGTCATTCCCCCTCCGTGAAAGCGCGTATCCCCCGCCACCACCTCTTCGCCACAGACGCCACAGACACCACAGACACCACAGACACCACAGACCGAAGGATCACCACATGACCAACCCAGTGGCCGCCGAGCTCATCGCCAGGAGCAACCGACTCGGCTCTGACCCGCGGGTCACGAACTACGCGGGGGGCAACACCTCCGCCAAAGGAACGGATGTCGACCCCGTCACGGGCCAGCCGGTCGAGCTGCTCTGGGTGAAGGGCTCCGGCGGCGACCTCGGCACCCTCACCGAGTCAGGTCTCGCGGTGCTGCGGCTCGACCGCCTGCGAGCACTGACGAAGGTCTACCCCGGCGTCGACCGCGAGGACGAGATGATCGCCGCCTTCGACTACACCCTGCACGGTAGGGGCGGCGGCGCACCGTCGATCGACACAGCCATGCACGGGCTCGTGGATGCCGCGCACGTCGACCACCTGCATCCGGACTCGGGAATCGCTTTTGCCACGTCGGTGGATGGCGAAGCGCTCACGGTGACGGCGTTCGGTGAGAAGGTCGTCTGGGTGCCCTGGCGGCGTCCGGGCTGGCAGCTCGGCCTCGACATCGCGGCGATCAAGGAAGCGAACCCGGCCGCGATCGGCTGCATCCTCGGCGGTCACGGGATCACCGCCTGGGGCGACACGTCTGCTGCGGCAGAAGCCAACTCACTGTGGATCATCGAGACCGCCGAGAGCTTCATCGAGACGGAGGGTCGGGCCGATCCATTCGGTACCGTCTTGGATGGTTACAACCGTCTGACCCCGGAATCCCGGGCTTCCCGGGCCGCCGCACTTGCCCCGACCCTGCGCGGGCTCGTCTCCACCGACCGCGCCCAGGTGGGTCACTTCACCGATGCCGAGGTCGTTCTCGACTTCCTGGAGCACTCGGAGCACCCCCGTCTCGCGGCCCTCGGCACGAGCTGCCCTGATCACTTCCTGCGCACCAAGGTGAAGCCCATGCTGCTCGACCTGCCGCCGACAGCGTCCCTGGAGGACCAGCTCGCGCGACTGCATGAACTTCACGAGGAATATCGCGCCGACTACCAGACGTACTACGACCGCAACGCCGTCGCTGGCTCCCCTGTGATCCGCGGCGCCGACCCCCTCATCGTGCTCATTCCCGGTATCGGTATGTTCAGCTACGGCGCGAACAAGCAGACCGCCCGGGTCGCAGGCGAGTTCTACATCAACGCCATCAACGTGATGCGCGGTGCCGAGGCGATCTCCACCTATGCACCCATCGATGAGGCGGAGAAGTTCCGCATCGAATACTGGGCACTTGAGGAGGCGAAGCTGCAGCGGATGCCCCAACCTAAGCCTCTCGCGACGCGTGTCGCCCTCGTCACTGGCGCCGCATCCGGAATCGGCAAGGCCATCGCAACGCGCCTCGCCGCTGAAGGCGCTTGCGTTGTAATCGCCGACCTAGACCTCGATAAGGCGCAGGCCGCGGCATCCGAAATCGGAGGAACGGACGTTGCGATCGGCATGCGGGCGAATGTCACCGACGAACTGCAGGTGCAGGCCGCCGTGGATGCCACCGTGCTCGCGTTCGGCGGGCTCGACCTCGTCGTCAACAACGCCGGTCTCTCGCTCTCGAAGAGCCTGCTTGAAACCACGGTCGCCGACTGGGACCTGCAGCACGACGTCATGGCGAAAGGCTCGTTCCTCGTGAGCCGGGCCGCGGCGAAAGTGCTGATCGAGCAAAAACTCGGCGGGGATATCATCTATATCTCTTCGAAGAACTCGGTGTTCGCTGGCCCCAACAACATCGCCTACTCGGCGACGAAAGCCGACCAGGCCCACCAGGTACGCCTGCTCGCGGCCGAGCTCGGCGAATACGGTGTAAAAGTCAACGGAATCAACCCTGACGGTGTTGTGCGCGGCTCCGGTATCTTCGCCGGCGGGTGGGGCGCCAAGCGCGCCGCCGTGTACGGCGTAGCGGAGGAAGACCTCGGCAAGTACTACGCCCAGCGAACCCTGCTGGGGCGTGAGGTTCTGCCCGAGAACGTCGCCAACGCCGTCTTCGTACTCTGCACCAGCGACCTCAGCCATACCACCGGACTCCACATCCCCGTCGACGCTGGCGTCGCTGCCGCCTTCCTACGATGACGACTTCTTCACCTCCGCGCCCGCGCCCGCGACTCGCGCCCGAATGTTCGGGCGCGAGTGTCGCTCAGGGGCGCACGGAGAGGATTGGGCGGCGCACGAGGAGTATTCAGCGGCGAACGAGGAGCACTCAGCGTCGAACGGGGAGCACTCGGGTCTACGCGCGCGTCGCTCGAAATTGCACGGAGGTCGATCGGTGACCGCGGCTGTCGCCGCCGTCGACCTCGGCGCGACAAGCGGTCGGGTGATGCTCGGATATGTCGGGCACAATGAGCTGAGCCTGCGGCCGGTTGCGCGATTTCCCAACGGCCCGGTGGCGACCGCCGCTGGGCTTCGCTGGAATCTCACCGGGCTTTATCGCCACGTGCTCTCGGGTCTCGAGGCCGCGATCCGCGAAGAGACGGACGTGCAGAGTATTGGCGTCGACTCCTGGGCTGTGGATTACGCCCTCCTCTCCGGCGACCGGATGCTCGCCGAGCCGTTCCACTACCGCGACGAGCGCACCGTGCCGGCGGTTGCCAGAGTGCACGAACTCGTGGCTCCGGCAGACCTCTACCGGGCCAACGGACTGCAGCACCTCCCGTTTAACACGCTCTTCCAACTCACCGCCGACCGCCTGGCCGGTACCCTCGACGAGGCAGACGGGATCCTGCTCATCCCCGACCTGCTCGGCTTCTGGCTCACCGGCGTGAAGGGTGCCGAGTTGACCAACGCCTCAACGACCGGCCTGCTCAGCGTGACCACACGCACGTGGGATGACGCGCTGATCCAGCGACTCTGCCTGCCACGCAGCATCCTTCCTGACCTCATCGAGCCGGGAACACTCTTGGGATCCGCAGCGAGGTTTGGTGGGGTGCAGGTCACCACTGTCGGATCGCACGACACCGCATCCGCCGTCGTCGCCGTCCCCTCGACTCGAGATGACTTCGCCTACATTTCCTGCGGAACCTGGGGGCTGGTGGGGGTCGAGCTGGAGAGTCCGGTGCTCACGGATGCGAGCAGGCTCGCCAACTTCACC
>JAYTTG010000506.1:0-3563 GCA_043745175.1 Microbacteriaceae bacterium | reverse complement strand
AACACCTTCGGCGCAACCGCCTTCACCTCCTACGGAGCGTTCTGGCTTGCATTCTGGTGGCTGCTGACCAATCCAGAAATCGAAAAAGCTGCCGGTGCTGCGGGAGTGGGTGCATTCCTGCTCGCCTGGACGATCTTCTCAGCCCTGATGACGGTGGCGTCGAAGAAGACCAACGCGGTGCTCTTCGCAACCTTCGTTGCGGTGACCCTGACCTTCGTCGCGTTGACGATCGGCGCCTTCACGGGTGTCGTGGGCATCACACGACTCGGCGGATGGCTCGGACTCATTGCTGCCGGGCTCGCCTGGTATGGATCCTTCGCGGTCGTCACTAATGCCACTTGGAAACGCGTAGTGCTGCCGGTCTGGCCGAGCGACTGACACCCCGGCAGAGGTCGGTGGATCGGTATAGCGTTTCATCTGAAGGATGAGTTTCATCCCTCGAGAGGAGACAGCCATGACGACACTCAAGGATCGGCCTCACTCCGCGCTCGTGGTGATAGACGTGCAAAACGGCGTCGTCGCCGAGGCCTATCAGCGCGACACGGTCGTCGCCAACATCAACACCCTCGTCGGCAAGGCCAGGGACGAGGGTGTGCCGATCGTCTGGGTTCAGCACTCGGACGAGGGACTGGAAAAAGGAAGCGACGACTGGAAGTACGTGCCGGAGTTGGTGCGCCAGGATTATGAACCGGTGGTTCACAAGACCTTCGGAGACTCTTTTGAAGGGACTGATCTTGAGCAGGTGCTGGCCGACATCGGGGTCGGCCGCCTGGTCGTGACCGGTGCGGAGACGGATGCCTGCATCCGGTCCACGATCCACGGCGCGTTCACGCGCGGCTACGACGTCACCCTCGTTGGTGACGCCCACACCACCAACGACCAGAGTCAGTGGGGTGCGCCACCACCGGAGCAGGTGATCGCGCACACCAACCTCTATTGGCAGTTCCAGGGCGCTCCGGGTCGAACCGCCGCCGTTACAGAGACCGCCGAGGTGTCATTCGCCGGGTGAGTTCGGCCTCACGACAGTTCGACCAGGATTCCTGCTTCGGCCCCGGTGGCGTCCGTGGCCAACACCACGATCATCAGCCCATAGGGCGGCAGCCATTCACTGTGCGGTTCGTTCGCCTCCGATGCCGGGAGCCGGATGCGTGCGCTGAACTCGTCTCCCGCCCTCGAAACATCCGCTTCGGTCCCGTTCAAGTACACCCGCACGGCCAGGCTTCCCGCGGGCGAATTCGCCCAGGCAGAGACCGTGATCACACGTGAGCCATCGGGTTCGTCGATGACGCGCACCGGCTCTGTCCGCAGTTCGATCGCAGCGGGCGATGTGGCGTCCCTTGGCCCGGTGTCGGCGGAGTCGTCCAGGCTGGGCGTACGCGGCGGCGGCACCCGCAGTCGGGTTGCTGTCTCGTACGCACCGGCGAACTGGAGCAGGCGCGAATCGTCGTACGCCGCGCCGAGGAAGCTCAGCCCGACGGGCATCCGAGTGTCTTCCATCAGTCCCATCGGCACGGTGACGCTGGGGATTCCGAGATGGCGGGGAACGAGATTGCCGTTGGCGACCCAGGTGCCATTTCGCCACGCCTCCTCCGCCGACTGCGGCGAGGTGTCCGAGTCGGAGCGCCCGATATCCGCGACGGCGGGGAAGACCACCGCGTCGAGGCCCAGTTCGGCCAGCCAGTGCTCGAAATCGATTCGACGCGTCTCTTCGAGGCCGAGCAGCCCCTCTCGAACTGACGGAATGTCCGTGAGCGTGGAGATCCCCACCTCACGCGCTCGCGTGACGTAGCCTGCCAGGTCGAAATCGAGCTCTCCATACCGGTCGGGCAGCGCGCCGGAGGGGTGGGGGAAGATGCGGGTGCTGTCGACGTCAGCGAGCGCATGCAGCGCCGGGTCGTTGTTGCTCGCAAGGAAATCGTGCCAGGCAAGCATCGACAGCTCCCACAACTCCCGGTCGGCGAATTCTGCCGGAACAATGCCGCGGTCCACCATCGACAGTGCCCCCGGCCGGTCCCGTTCGTAGTTGGAGACCACCGGGAAGGCGACTTCGACCACCTCGGCGCCGAGCGATTCGAGGGCACGACGAGCCGCTTCCCAGAGGGCGATGACCGAGGCGCGGGTCGCGATGGGGGATGGGGCGTCGTCATCCGCATTGATATACATGCGCGGCACGCCGAGTCGCCGACCGCGTAGCGAGGCATCGTTTCGGAGTGCGCGATAACTCGGGGGCCGCACCTCTGAGGCGGCCGGTATCGATACCCACGGCTGTTCACGCCAGAAGTCGCCACGGCTGTGTGGATCGTCGGCGACGACCACATCGAGCACTCGAAGCAGGTCGCCGACCGATCGCGTGTGCGGTACGACCACGTCCATGGTGGGCACCAGCGGCCAGTTGCCGCGCACGGAGATCACACCCCGCGACGGGGTGTACGCCACGAGGGCATTGTTCGAAGCGGGAGCGCGACCCGATGACCAGGTCTCCTCGCCGAGGCCGAACGCGGCAAAGCTCGCGGCGGTGGCCGTGCCCGATCCGTTGGAGGAGCCCGAGGCGAAAGCGGCGGTGAGGTAGTCCGCGTTGTAGGGGCTCTCGGCTCGTCCATACAGGCCGCGCTGCATGCCACCGTTAGCCATCGGCGGCATGTTGGTGAGTCCGATCAGCACAGCGCCGGCCGCGCGGAGGCGATCGATCGTGAATGCATCATTCGTGGCGATGAGGTGCTCGAAAGCGGGGGAGCCTGCCGCGACGGTCATCCCGCTCACCCGGTAGCTGTCTTTTGCGGTGTAGGGGATCCCATCGAGCAACCCCAGGCTCTGTCCGCTGGCCCGGCGCGCATCCGATGCCGCCGCATCCGCGAACACCTTCGGGTTGAGCACCGGAACCGCATTCAGGCGGATGCCGCGCCGATCATAGAACGCGATGCGATTCAGGTACCGGGCGACGAGGCCGACGCTGGTGACCGTACCAGAGGCCAGGGCTCTCGCGAGTTCGTCGATGCTCGCATCGACGATGGTGAATGTCGCGGGGAAGGGGGTCATCCGGTAGCTTCGAAACCGGCATTCGGGCTGCGGGGCTGTTGTTGTGTGATGCAGTGGATTCCGCCTCCACGGGCAAGGATCTCACGCGCATCGACGGTCACGACCCGTCTGCCGGGATAGGCCTGCTCCAGGATGTCCCGAGCCGCGGCATCCGCTCGCTCTTCGCCATACCCGCAGGCCACGACCCCGCCGTTGACGACGAGATGGTTGACATAGTTCCAGTCCACAAAACCCTCGTCATCGCTCAGGGTGGCCGGAGCCGGCAGGTCGATGATGTTCCATGTGCGCCCGGCCGCATCCGTTGTTCCCTCGAGAAATGCTCGCAGATCGCGACACACGGCGTAGTCGGGATGTCCGGGATCGTTCTGGCGGTGGAGCAGCAGAGTGCCAGGCGAAGGGATCGCGGCGACCATGTCAACGTGCCCGCCGGTTCCGAGCGCCTCATAGTCGCGAGTCAACCCGCGGGGAAGCCAGATGACGTGGGTCGCGCCGATTGTGCGCTCGAGCTCCCGCTCGACTCGCAGCCG
>JAYTTG010000505.1:0-3580 GCA_043745175.1 Microbacteriaceae bacterium | reverse complement strand
GCGCATGAGCAGGGCGTCGGAGACACACTTGCCGTCGTCAGAGAACACGCGCACCTGGGCTCGGCTATTTGCCATCGCGCCGATCTCGCTGAGTTGCTTTCCCTCAAGGCCGCGGGTCACCGCACCGATCGGGCGTACCGTTACATAGCCATGCCGGTCGCCCAGTGACATCACCTGCTCAACCACGCCGGCGGTGTCGGCGACTGGCGAGGTGTTCGCCATCGCGTGCAGCGCAGTGAATCCGCCGATGGCCGCGGCGCGGGAGCCGCTGAATACGGTCTCGCTCTGCTCGAAACCGGGCTCCCGCAGGTGGGTGTGCAGGTCGACGAGGCCGGGAAGCGCTATGAGGCCTGCCCCGTCGATGAGATGATCGGCCGCGGCGAAGATCGCGCGACCAAGCTCGGCGATATGACCGTCACGCACGAGGATGTCGGTACTCGTGCCGTCGGCGAGAGTCACCGCCCTCACCAGGATGGTTTCGGTCATTGCTGTCCTCCCTCGCCCGACAGCGTGAGGTACAACACGGCCATCCGGATCGATACCCCGTTGGTAACCTGTTCCCGCACGGTCGAGCGCGGCGAGTCGGCCGCCGCCGCCGAGATCTCGAGACCACGATTCATCGGTCCGGGGTGCATCACAATGCTATCGGCGGCGAGGACGGCCAGCCGCGCGTCATCGAGCCCCCAGATTCGGGAATACTCGCGTGCATTCGGGAAGAAGGCGGCGTGCATCCGCTCGACCTGGATGCGCAGCATCATTACGACATCGGGTTTTGCGGCGAGGGCGATGTCCAGGTCGTAGCGCACCTCGACGGGCCAGTTCTCGACGCCGATCGGCAGGAGCGTAGCCGGGGCCACGAAAGTGACGCTCGCACCAAGAGTGGTGAGCAGCCAGGCATTCGACCGTGCGACCCGGGAGTGCAGGATGTCGCCGACAATCGTCACCGATACCCCGTCAAGATCGTGTCCACGGGAATCGGCGCCGTGCAGGCGGCGGCGGATCGTGAACGCGTCGAGTAGTGCCTGGGTCGGATGCTCGTGGGCGCCGTCTCCGGCGTTCACGATAGCGGCGTCGATCCAGCCCGAATTCGCGAGCACCCGCGGCGCACCGGATGCCCCGTGCCGGATGACGACCGCGTCGGCTCCGATCGCGGCGAGAGTCTGCGCGGTGTCCTTGAGGCTCTCCCCCTTGGAAACGCTCGAACCTTTCGCGCTGAAGTTGATGACATCCGCGCTCAATCGTTTCGCTGCCGCTTCGAACGAGATGCGCGTGCGGGTGGAGTCTTCGAAAAAGAGGTTCACTACGGTCTTGCCACGCAGGGCCGGGACCTTGCGCACCTCACGCTCCGCGACATCCGCCATGTCCTCTGCCACATCGAGGATGGTGATCGCCTCATCGCGCGAGAGGTCGCGAGTGCTGAGCAGGTGCCGCATCACTCGCCTCCCTCACTCTCTTCGATCGTCACGAACTCATCGCCATCGATCTCCTGCAGATGCACGTTGATTCGTTCGTTCGTCGACGATGGCAGATTCTTGCCGACGAAGTCAGGTCGAATCGGAAGCTCCCGATGCCCACGATCGACGAGCGTCGCTAGCCGAACAATGCTCGGACGCCCAATCGCACCGAGCGCATCCATTGCCGACCTGATGGTGCGGCCCGAATAGAGCACGTCGTCCACGAGCACGACCGTCTTACCGTCGATGCCGCCGGGCGGAACCTCAGTCGGTGACGGCACTCGGGTGGGATTTCGGCCGAGGTCGTCGCGATACATCGTGACGTCGAGCGACCCGCTAGGGACAACGGTTCCCGAAATCTCTGCGAGCATCGCACCAATGCGAGCCGCAAGCACCACCCCGCGAGTGGGAATGCCGAGAACGACGAGGTTGTCGGGCCCCCGGTTGGACTCAAGGATCTCGTGGGAGATCCGAGTCAACGCCCGGGTGATATCAGCTTGCTGGAGCACAGTTCGTGCGGGCAATCTGACCTCCTTCCCCGCCTCTCCGGACGGAATTTAAGGATGACTGTCAGGCCCTATCGTAGCGGGTCGCCAGTGGGCCTGTCCGGTGGGCGGATCAGTGTGCAGCGCAGTCGCGTCAGGGCGGATGGTACGGCGGACGCCGAGGCCGACAAGGGGCCACGCGTGCGCGACCTCACACTCGAAGGGAAGCCAGACATCGAATCCCAACACAGGCGGCCGCCCGCCCGACGACAGGCCAGGCGTCTCGCCGCACGACGGCTCCGCCGTTTCTTGACAATATCCGCTCCGTCAGCGCTCTTCGTCACGTAGAGGCCGGGACTGAGCTTCCGCGAGGGAGGGACTTTTCGAAAATCAACGTCGGAAGGAGGGGAATTTTCGCCCATGCAACAGATTTCCCTCCCGCGCTGCGGACAGGGCGCCGGGCAACGCAACACCGGCCGCGGAGCGTCCTCCGCCGAGCTGCACCAACCCCAACGAACCCCGCGAACCCCGGGAACCCCGCGAACTCCACTGGAGGTGTCAGCTCCATCGGCGCAGCAGGAACCGCTCAAGCACGCCGATGAGGGCATCCGTCAGCTTGCCCAGAACCGCGAGAAGAATTATCGCGAGGAACAATCGGTCGATGCGTCCGTTGTCCTGCGATTCCTTGAGCAGAAAGCCGAGACCGATGGATGAGAAGATCAATTCGGCCGCGACAAGAAAGAGCCACGATTGCGCGAGGGCAAGCCGGAGACCCGAAACGACAGTTGGCACGATCGCGGGGAGCTGCACCATCAACAGCAGGTTCATTCGGCTGCGGCCAAACGCCCGTCCCACCTCGACCAGCTGGTGGTCGACGTGGCGAAGCGCCCCCGCGACTGTTGTGTAGACCGGAAAGAAGGCACCGATCGTGATTAGTAAGACTTTGGAGTCCTCGTGAATGCCGAGATACAGGATGAGTAGCGGCACCCAGGCCAATGAGGGCACCGCCCGAAACGCGCCTACTGTCGGGGCGAACAGCAGGCTCGTCCATCGCGAGAGACCGACGATGGCGCCAACGGCAAGTCCGCAGAGCGATCCTAAGAAGAAACCCAGAAGTACCCGTTGCGTCGAGATCGCTACGTCCTGGACGAGCAAACCGCGCGAGGACAGGTCGACCCCCGCCTCCCACACCGAGATCGGGGTGGGGAGACGATAGGCCGGAATGATGCCGGATGTTGACAGCAACTGCCAGAGGACGATGAGAGCAACCGGCACAACCGCACCGATCAGAAATGCGGACCAGCGTGGGCGTTTCTGAATGCGGCGGACGGGCGGGGCGAGCGCCGTTCCCGCAGCCGAGTATCCGTATTCGGATTCATATTGCAACACCGTAGCGGCCTCGTTTACGGAGACATCCGCTTCGCTGTTCGACAGGCTGGCCACCGCTATTTGAGCGCCGACGGATCGGCCTTCTTCGCAAAGGAGGTCTCGTACAGGCTTTTCAGGGCAGCGTCCGCGAGCCCCTGGTTGGCGACATCCCCCGACTGGACGAATACCGGTGCGATGACCTTGAGCACCGCGGTCTGGCGGGCACCCGGGATCGGGGAGATGTCGAGTTTGCTGCGGTTCTCTATGACATTC
>JAYTTG010000504.1:0-3594 GCA_043745175.1 Microbacteriaceae bacterium | reverse complement strand
GAATCGCGCTCACGCCGGATGAGATCGAGAAGCTCACCGGTGAACTCGGCGTGATTATCGACTCCATCGCGAAGGTGTCCGAGGTCGCCACAGCGGATGTTCCGGCTACGAGTCATCCGATCCCGCTGACCAACGTATTCCGGCCCGACGTGATCGGTGCGACTCTCTCGCAGGAGGAAGCCCTCAGTGGCGCTCCCGAGCACGACGGAAGCCGCTTCAAGGTCTCTGCGATCCTGGGGGAGGAGCAGTAATGGCCCGGCTCGACGGCACTGCCGACCTCACCCGCCTTTCTGCCGCGTCTCTTGGCGAACTACTCACGGCCCGCGAGATCTCGAGCGTCGAGGTCACTCGCGCACACCTCGACCGCATCGCCGCGGTCGACGGTGATGTGCACGCCTTCCTCCATATCTCGAAGGACGCGATCGATACCGCGGAGGGCATCGATGTGCTCCGGCGCAGCGGCGATCAGCTCGGTCCACTCGCCGGCGTGCCCATCGCCATTAAGGATGTGCTCTGCACACTCGATATGCCCTCGACCGCGGGATCGCGCATCCTCGAGGGTTGGGTTCCGCCGTACGACGCGACAGTCGTGAGCCGGCTGCGCCTCGCCAACCTCGTGCCGCTCGGCAAGACCAACATGGACGAATTCGCCATGGGGTCGTCCACCGAACACTCTGCCTTCGGTCCCACCCACAATCCGTGGGACCTCGACCGCATCCCTGGTGGCTCCGGCGGTGGTTCGGCTGCCGCGGTCGCCGCTTTCGAAGCGCCCCTCGCGCTGGGCTCCGACACCGGTGGATCCATCCGCCAGCCCGCTGCCGTCACCGGTTCAGTGGGTGTCAAGCCCACCTACGGCGGGGTGTCCCGCTATGGCGCGATCGCCCTCGCCTCCTCGCTCGACCAGGTCGGTCCCGTCGCCCGCACCGTGCTCGACGCGGCACTGCTGCACGATGTGATCGGGGGCCACGACCCCCGCGACTCAACCTCTCTTCGCGACGAATGGCCGAGTTTCGCGGCCGCCGCCCGCGCGGGCCGGCTGAAGCGCAACCTCACCGGCGTGAAGATCGGAGTCGTCAAGGAGCTGGACGCGCCCGGCTTTCAGCCCGGGGTACATCAGCGCTTTCACGAGACGCTCGAGCTGCTTGCCGATAATGGGGCTGAGATCATCGAGGTGTCAGCGCCCAACTTCGAGTACGCGATCGCCGCGTACTACCTGATCCTGCCTGCCGAGGCGTCGAGTAATCTCGCGAAGTTCGACTCCGTGCGATTCGGGCTGCGTGTCAATCCCAGCGGCGGCGGCACCGTCGAAGACGTGATGTCGGCCACCCGAGAAGCGGGCTTCGGTGCGGAGGTCAAGCGCCGCATCATCCTCGGTACCTATGCGCTCAGCGCGGGGTATTACGACGCCTATTATGGCAGCGCGCAGAAGGTGCGCACGCTTATTCAGCGTGACTTCGCGGCTGCCTTCGACCGGGTCGATATCCTTGTGAGTCCTGCGGCGCCCACCACCGCATTCAAGATCGGGGAGAAGATCGACGACCCGCTTGCGATGTATCTCAACGATGTGACGACGATCCCGGCGAACCTTGCGGGAATCCCCGGCATGGGCCTGCCGATGGGACTCGCCCCCGAAGACGGCCTGCCCACCGGTCTGCAGCTCATGGCGCCGGCTCGAGCGGATGCCCGGCTCTACGAGCACGGGGCCGTCATCGAAGCCCTGCTCGAAGACAGCTGGGGGCACACGCTGATCAGCCGGGCGCCGGAGCTCGCAACGCGCTAGTCGGGATCGGTTCAGACCAACTCGGCCGGATCAGCCTTCGGCCGCGCGCTCACGGAACGCGACCATGTTCATCCGGTTGCCGCAGCGCACGCTGCAATAGCGCTTCGAGCCATTGCGTGAGAAGTCGATGAGCACGCCAGCACAGTCCGGTGCTTCGCAGGTGCGAAGGCGGTCCGTGGCGTCGATGCGGATGACATCGGCCAGGGCGAGCGCTACTTCCACCCGAATACGCTCGGCGAGGGGCGCATCGGCGGCGGTCGCGTGCCAGTGCCAGCCGGATCCGTTGTGCCGAGTGAGCTGGGGCAGTGCATCGGCCTCGTTCAACATCGCGTTCACCTCGGTGACCGCATCGTCTCGGCCGAGAGTCCAGATCGACCGGAGTCTCTGCCGGGTGAGGGCCACCTCGGACCGTTCCGTCTCGTCGAGATCGATGCGACCAGAATAGCGGAAGCGGGTGAGGATCGCACCGAGATCATCGACGGTCGTAAGTTCGTCGGCGCCGCTACGCGAGGCGCGGGGATCGGTGTTGGCGAGGGCAACGGTGAATTCTAAGGTCTCCTCAGTGTCAGGGGCAAAATACAATTTGACTCCTTACTTTCGACCAGACTACCGTCAGCAGAATGAAGCGATCGTCCCCCTCCCTCGGCCTGGTGATCGCCGTGATCGCGGCGGCAACTTTTGGCATGTCAGGGGCTTTCATCAAGCCCCTTCTCGAGGCGGGCTGGAGCCCAGCGGCCGCAGTCACGGCCCGGGCACTCCTTGGCGGTGTCGTGCTTCTGCCGATCGCACTGGTCTCCCTTCGTGGAAAGTGGAGCGCGCTCTGGCGTGCCCGCTGGCGCATCGTGGCGATGGGACTCATCGGCGTCGCAGGCACCCAACTCGTATACTTCGCCGCGCTGGAGCGCATCCCCGTGAACACGGCAATACTCATCGAGTACATGGCCCCCCTGCTGCTGGTCGGCTTCGTCTGGGCCACCAGTAGGCGGATGCCCTCCGTCGTCGTGCTTATTGGCTCCGTCGTGGCCGTGGTGGGCCTCACTCTCGTGGTCTCGCCCGGCCGAAGCGGCAGTTTCGACCTTCTCGGCCTCGGCTTCGCGGCCCTCGCGACGGTAGGGTGCGCGATCTATTACGTCGTCGCTGCGCGCCCGAGCGACGGGCTACCGCCGGTCGCCCTCGCGGCGTGTGGCCTGGTGCTTGGCGGGCTCGTACTCGGAATCGCCGGTGTCAGCGGACTCGTACCGTTCACCGCAACCTTCGGTGTCGCGTACCTGATGGGCACGACGGTGGCGTGGTGGGTTCCGCTGCTGGTGGTCGGAGTGCTCGCCACTGCCGTCGCCTACGCGACGAGCATCACCGCGACGGAGATGCTCGGCTCTCGCCTCGCCTCCTTCGCCGGTCTCCTCGAGGTGGTGGCGGCCGCTCTCTACGCCTGGATCCTGCTGGGAGAGAACCTCAGCGCGCTCCAGCTGATCGGGGGAGTTCTTATCCTCGCCGGCATCGGATTCGTGCGCGCCGAGAAGAGAGGCGCTGCGACCATGCTCGAGCCGGGGGCGATCCCCGAGTCCGCTCCGGTCGCCACCGCCCTGCTCCCCGACGAACCCACCGTCACTGCGCCCGTAGAATTATCAGGTGGCTAAAGCTGAATTAATGGACTATGACCGAGCGATAGAACTCTTCGAGCCGGTGCTCGGTTTCGAGGTGCACGTCGAGCTGAATACGAAGACCAAGATGTTCTCCGATGCGCCGAACTTCTTCGGCGGGGAGCCGAACACCAACGTGACGCCGGTAGATCTCGGTCTTCCTGGCAGCCTCCC
>JAYTTG010000503.1:0-13509 GCA_043745175.1 Microbacteriaceae bacterium | reverse complement strand
TGAGCAGCACCGACACATTGTCGGTGAAACCATCCACCGAGGCTGCGGTCTGCACGACCACGAGCGGGATGTTTCCGAGACGGTGGCTCGCCACCTTGCCGATGTCGGTGATGGTGCCGCCCCCGATTGTGACCACGCAGTCGGCGCCGGCGAGCGACTCGGTCGCGGTATCGATGGCGGTGTCGTCCGCCTGAAGGTGGTGGTTGTCTCCGAGGACGACGGTGGTCACTGGAAAGGCGTGCTCGAGCACTGTGGCGACATCAGCTTTGAGATCGCGGCCAGCGCGTTGGATCCGGGTTGAATCAACGAGTACAAAAACGTGAGCGCGCGCCGTCGTGGACTCGGGGAGCAATGCCGTGATCACCTCGACCAGGCTGTCGGTCGCAGAGGCAGAGATTGTCAAAACGGCAAGGTCGAGCGGCGTGAGCTCACCCGCATCGGGTGTGTTAGCTATGGCATCGCGCAGCGCATCGAGGTCGGTTGGGTCAGCAAGATGGGAGAAGATCGTCACCGTTGCAGTCCCGCATCGCTCAAATGTATGGTGATAAATAGTGCGGCCACTGATTTCTCCCTCGAAACCGACGTGCATAACTATTCGTTATACGAAATGCCATTCAGTAGATCCGAGTGTAAACGTCGCGTGACGCCCCAGTCAAGGTGAGCCGACGATATCCCGGGCGCGATCGCGACCCGCAGAGCCGACTCGACCGTGTCGAACCGCAGGGTGGCATTCTCGGCAACGACGGAGCCGCACGTCTCGGGATTCCAGTCGAACGCGAGTTCCGCATTTACCAGTGCGAGAACCTGCGCGAGGTGAGGAGCAGGATCGATAGCGACGACGCAGCTGATGAGTCGAAAATCGCGGGATACCCGTTGCGCGATACCGACGAGCTTGACCAGTCCGCGCGCGCCGACGCTGAATTCGCCCGGGCAGTATTCTCCCGGCACCGGTCCGATCCGCGCGTCGACTTCCAACCCACGAAGGGTCCCGGCGATCGCCACGGCAAGGCGACCGAATGAGTCTCGATGGGCGTGTTGGTTATCGGCCGGCTCGATGATATCGATCACGAGGCACGAGTGGTCGTACGCTGCCACACGGCCGCCGGTGCGGCGCAATACCGGGGTGAACCCGCTCGCTGAGGCCGCCTCCCAGGCCGCGGCAAAGCCCGGTAAGTGCCGCTCGCGCATAGTGAATGCAACCGTGCGGGCTGGCCGGTAGCTGCGATAGAGCCTGGTGGGGAACCGCCCGGTCACGGCACCATTGAGCAATTCGACCGCGATCGAAAGATCTTCGACGGCCCCGAAGCCGGCGGAACCCGCAACTTCTGTGATCACCGCGCACAACCCCCACTTGACTTCGCCTCCCAATCAGAAGACAGATCTTCCTGATCTTATTCGCTTGTGCGATAATTATTCGATGGCGGGCAGGTCTCGCCCGACAGGAGAGTTGGATGGCGAATTTCGAGTTAGACGTTGAAAATCAGCGGGTAATGACCAAGGTCGCCCGCCTGTATCACTCACGTGGTGTTCGCCAGACTGAGATCGCCAGCCGTCTCGGTATCTCACAGGCCCGCGTTTCACGCCTTCTGCGAGCTGCGGAAGAGGCGGAGATCGTCCGGACTGTTGTCGTCGTACCGGATGGGCTTTACGCCGAGCTTGAAGAAGCCCTCGAGCTGCGCTACGGGCTCGATCAGGTTCATGTGGTCGATACGGTGGATGACGATGAGAGCGAATTGACCAAAGACCTTGGACAGGCCGCGGCGACAGTGTTGCAAGCGCTCCCCGGAGAATCTGCGACCATCGGATTCACCTCCTGGAGCCGCTCGCTTCGCCAGATGGCGCTGGCTATGCGCCCTGTACGACACCCGGGGAACATCACCGTCGTTGAGATGCTTGGGGATGTCGGGCCACCCCGCTTGGAGCATGAGGCAACCCGCGCAACCCAACGCATCGCCGACCTCGTTGGGGCAACACCGCTGTTTTTGCGGGCCCCGGGCGTGATCACCTCGGCCTCCGTTCGCCAAGCCATCATTGATCACGATGCTCACACCAGAGCGGCGATCGCGGCTCATGACAACATCGATCTCGCTCTCGTCGGTATTGGCGATTGCGAGATCGTTGCGCCGCTTGTCGCGGGTGACAACTTTTTCAGCACCGAGCAGTTCGGCCTCGCAAAGTCGCTTGGGGCGGTGGGCCAGGTCAACCTGCGTTTTATCGATGCCGACGGTAACGCCGTGGTGAGCGAGCTTGACGAACTCGTTATTGGCGTCACGCTCGATCAGCTCAAAGCGGCGAAGCGGCGCGTGGGCGTTGCCGGCGGCAACAGCAAATACGAAGCTGTCCGCGCCGCCGTTCGTGGCAGGTGGGTGAACACGCTCGTTACCGACATCGTGACGGCGGAGCGCCTGCTCGCCGAAACGGCGACGCCACCCCAGTAGCGCACCACGAAAGAAGGGTGCCCGCAGCCAATGCGGGCACCCTTCTTCTTGGAGTTTCTAGGCAACCAGTGGTGCAGCGATCACACCCGCGAGGGTGGTCAGGAATCGTGCCGCTGCCGCGCCATCGAGAGCGCGGTGATCGCAGGTCAGGGTGAATTCAGCGATCGGCAGCCACACGGGGCCACCGTCGCGCCAGACCTGGCGTTGGCGTGTGCTGCCCACCGCAAGAATTGCCGCCTGGGGCACATTGAGAATGGCATCGAAACGGTCGATGCCCATCATGCCGAGGTTTGAAATGGTAAACGTACCGCCGGTGACATCATCCATCTTGAGACCGCCCGAGCGCGCACGCTCGGCGATGTCCCGACGGCGAACGGCGATCTCGGCAAGGGTGAGAGCCTCGGCACCATAAACATTTGGCACGGTAAGGCCCTTCTCGGTGGCAACCGCCACCCCGATGTTCGCGTGCGTGAACAGGGTCACCTCGCCGTCACCGACGTGCGCGTTCACCTCGGGGTGCGCACCGAGCGCAGCTGCCGCCGCCATGATGATGACATCGGTCACCGTCGCGGTTGCCACAACCTGCTTTGCTTTGGCAGCCTCCGTCATATCGACCTCGAGTCCGAGGTGAAAAACGGGAGCCTCCCAAGCGGTGACCATCCGGCGGGCCGCCGTTCGGCGCATCCCCGCCAGGGGTGTCGTCACCCCAACCTGGGCGAGCAATTCAGCCGCGGTCATGATGCTGCTGCCGTGGAGTGAGCCTCGACACCCGCGGTGCCAACGCAACCATATTCGGTCATCTTCTGAATCGTGGCCTCGATCATCTGGCGACGACCTTCATCCATTGCGACTTCGAGCTGGCGGTCACCCTGTGCAAAGGACTGCTCGAGACCGCGACGGAATGCGTGACGCAAATCGGTGTCGGCGTTGAGCTTGTGCACACCGGCCGCGATTGCTGCGCGCAGGTCGTCGTAGGGCACGCCAGATGCTCCGTGCAACACCAGGGGAATATTGGTGGCCTCACGAATGAGCGTGACGCGCTCAATGTCAAGCGGCAATGGACGCTCCGGGGTTATCCCGTGAAAGACTCCGGCAGAGATAGCGAGAATGTCTACACCGGTCTTCTTCACGAACTCATCGGCTTCTTCCACGCTGGTGTAGTACTCAGACCAGTCGATGTCGCTGCCGGCATCCGGGATGCGGCCGAGCTCTGCCTCAACCGGAACGCCAAACGAGTGAGCCACGCTGACGATATGTTTGGTCGCCTCGATGTTATCGGCGAAATCAAGGTGCGAGCCGTCGAACATGATCGAGTCGAAGCCCATCTTGATCGCGTCGAAGACCTCGTCGTAGGTGCCGTGATCGAGGTGGATGACCGCTTCGGCGTTCGACTTGTTCAGCTCGTAACGGGTCATCCGGTAGGCCTCTTCGATGCCCATGTGGGGAACGATGGCACGGCCGACCTGCAGGAAGACGGGCGAGTTCGACCGCTCCGCCGCCTGGATGAGGGCCTGGGTCGTTTCAACGTTGTGCATGTTGAACCCACCGACGGCATAGCCGCCGACGCGAGCACGTTCAATGAGCGCGAGGGGATCGATTCTTTTCATCTGTTCACTTCTTCTTTCGGTTCGCGCGAAGCTCAACGATGAGCGACGAGTTCGGTTGCTACTGCAGAAACAGGTTCAGCGGCACTGGGTACTTCGGTATGGCATTCAGCAGCTGGCAGTGGAGCGGCAATTCGTTTGGCGACGCGAGAAGTGCGAGCCGGGGCAATAGACCTGGCCGCGGCCACCGCATCCTGCCAGCCGGAGTACAGCTCTTCACGGTGATCGAGGGAGATCTTCGGTTCAAAGATCTTTTCTGCACGCCACGCGTCACTGAGATCGGATTGGCCGCTCCACATGCCAACGCCGATACCCGCCAGTTGCGCAACGCCCAGCGCGGTGCGCTCAAGCTCGCGGGGTCGCTCCACAGGGATGCCAAGAAGATCCGCTTGGAACTGGCAGAGGAAATCGTTGCTGATCGCCCCGCCATCCACCCGCAGGCTCGGAATGGGGAGGCCGCCTCGTTCAAGCGCAAGCACGTTGTCTCGGGTCTGGTAGGCCATCGCTTCGAGACCGGCTCGCACGATGTGTTCGGCACCGGTATCGAGGGTCAATCCGATGATCGCCGCACGAACATCACGGTCCCAGTAGGGGTCGCACAGGCCTGCGAACGCCGGTACGAAATAAACGCCGCCGTTGTCGGAGAGCGCCGCTGCCGCGTTAGCGCTGTGCGCAACCGAGTCGATAATGTGCATCTTGTCTCGGAGCCATTGCAGTGTCTGACCGCAGTGGAAGACGACCCCCTCGACCTCGTATACCGCCTTGTCAGCAACCTGCCACGCAATACTGCTAGACATTCCGGGGATGATTCGGGGCTGCTCCCCCACATTCACGGTCAGTACCCCCGCGGTGCCATACGTATTTTTCGCCGAGCCGAGTTCGAAGCAAGCCTGACCGAAGAGTCCAGCCTGCTGGTCGGCCAAAATTGCCGTGATGGGAATTGGACTCGAACCGGTGCCAACCAGCAGCGAAGACTCCACGTAGCCGAAGTGCGAATTGGAGAGCAGTACCTCCGGCAGGAGCTTCATTGGGATGCCGTAGCGGGCGCACAGATCCTCATCCCAGCGCAGCTCGCGAATGTTGTACATCGCTGTCCGAGACGCCGAACTCGGATCTGTGGCGTGCGATTTGCCCCCCGTGAGGTTCCACAGCAACCACGTGTCGACGGTACCGGCGGCGAGCTTTCCCGCTCCAGCATCCATCCGGGCACCCGGCACCTGATCAAGAATCCAGGCGAGCTTTCCGGCGGAAAAATAGGAGTCGTTGCGCACGCCAGTGAGGCGACGAATATCGTCATCCATGCCATCGAGCGACCACTGGCTCACAATGTCGTCGGTCTGCTTCGACATCCACATGATGGCGTTGTAGATCGGCAGCCCGGTTTCGCGGTTCCAGATGAGGCAGGACTCACGGTGCGTGGTGATGCCAACCGCGGCGATATCGGCCGAGGTTGCGCCCGCCTTCGTCATGGCGCGGTACATCGAGGTTCGTGCGGCATCCCAGAGCATCGTCGGGTCGAGTTCGACCCAAAATGGGCGCGGATAGCTTGCAGTGATCGGGGCCGAAGACTCGCTGATTATCTGCCCGGTTGCATCGACCAGCACTGCCCGCGCACTGCTCGAACCCTCATCGAGGGCCAGAACGTATTTTCCCGCCATGGTGTTACCTTTCGAGAGCAGGCGACGCGGCACTTGCGCCGGATATCGACGCTGGCACGGCCAAGTGATCGAGCCAGACCGTGTACTCCGCGATTTGGTTCTCCTGCTCAGCGGACGACCAGCCGAGTCGGCCACCAAGGATCTCGGCCGCCCGCGCCGCGCCACGAAGCCCATGATCTGGTTCGAAGGCGAGAAGAATCCGGCGCGCAAAGACGTCGGTCACTGTTCTGGCGGCCTCATAGTCAATCGCAAACAGCAGCTCGGCCGCGATCGCCGGTGACGACGGGTCGAATCGCTCGCCGAGCGCCGGGTCCTTCTGCACTAGGGCGACGACCTGCTCTGCACGAGTTCCGTACATGTCGATGAGGCGCACGGCGGTCTCCGCTTCCACAATCTCGGTGGAGAGGAACTGTGCGCGGAATGACGCGAAATCATCGGTGGTGGCGCCCGGGAAAGGTAACACGCGAGTCGGTGACGCTGACTTCGGCCGCCCGAGCTCGCGAAGGGCAATGTTGACCGCATCTTCGGCGAGCTGCCGGTAGGTGGTCAACTTTCCGCTGATGATGGAGAAGAGCTTGGCTTTGTTTTCGTTTCTGTGGTCGAAGATGATGTGAGAGCGCGGGATCTTCCACTCCGGTATGCCCGGTGCGTACGGCAATGGGCGAACACCGCTGTAGGTGAAGAGAACGCTCTCGCGGGTGAGTCCAGCGTTTGGCATGAGCGCGTTCGCCTCGGTCAACAGGTAGTCGACTTCGCTGACGGTGGCGCGTGCCGAGTCTGGCTCTGCGTTGAAGAGCGTGTCGGTACAGCCGATGAGAAAACGCCCCATCCACGGGATGACGAGCACCAGGCGCTGATCGGACTGCGATTCGTAGTAGACCACATCGGTCGGAGCGCCCGGGAACGGGTCGACCACGATGTGGGTACCCTTCGAGCCGCCGATGTGACGCTTGGTGGCTGGCGCGACGCTGGCATCGCTTGGATTGCCAAGCAGCCAGTCAACCCACGGGCCAGCCGCATTCATCACGACGCGCCCCTGCAGTTTTCCAGCCTCGCCGGTGATGAGGTCGATATAGCGAACACCGGTTGCCTGGCCATTCTCAATCACCAGCTCGGTCACCTCGGAGTGCGTGAGGATAAGCGCGCCGTCGGACCGCGCGCCAATAGCAAGCTCAACGCACAGCCGTTCTGCGTACTCGACCTGACCGTCGGTAAACAACGCCGAGCCGCCAAGGCCCGTCTTCTCCATTCCCGAAAAACGAGCGGTGACGCCGGCCGTTGAGAGAATTTTGTGGCTGGGAGACTTTTTGTCGAATGAGAGAACGTCGTACGCGATCATGCCCATGCGAATAAGCCAGGACGGGCGCTTGTTTCGCTTGTAGAACGGCATGAGCAACGAAACAGGCTTGACCAGGTGCGGTGCAAGCCGAAACAGCCGCTCCCGCTCGCGAAGTGACTCGCGAACGAGAGCGACCTCACCGTGTTCGAGATACCGTAGCCCACCGTGGATAAGACGGCCAGACCATGCAGAGACGCCGCTGCAGAAGTCATCTTTTTCGACAAGCGCAACCGATAATCCGCGGGCAGCAGCATCGCGAGCGATGCCAAGACCGTTGATTCCGGCACCGACCACGATGAGGTCGAATACCCCTGCAATTGTCGAAGTGGGCTGAGGAAACTCTGTCACCATGATGTTGTGCACAATCTTTTCGAGGGTGAATTTCGAGGGTGAATGGAGAAGTTGAGGTCAGTCGGTTTCGATGACAGCCACGAGAGAGCGAACTTCCACAGTCTCGCCGGCCTGCACCAGAATCTCGGTGAGTGTCCCGGTTGCGGGCGACTCGAGCGTCTCTTCGACTTTTTCCGATTCGACTTCCGCGAGTGGCTCGTCTTCAACGACGCGGTCGCCTACTGACTTCAGCCATTCGACGATTGCCCCTTCGCTCATACCCATGCCCCATTGCGGGAGCAGAACCTCGATGCGTGCCACGATGATCTCCTTCTTGTGTTTCGTTTCGACTAGTTGTGGAGTGCCGCGAGGAGCGTTTGCTCGGTGGCTGGCGCTAATCCTGCGACCCGGCGTATCGCCGCGGCGATGGTTAAGCGCGTCGGGTACATCTGCTTTTCGAGCGACGGGCTGAACGGAATCTGCATATCTGGGGCCGTGACCCGGACGATCGGCGCCCGTAATGAGTCGAATGCTTCTTCGACGACGTATGCGCTGATCTCGGCGGCAGCACCACACGTGCGGTGAGCAGGTTCTGCCACAACGAGACGGCCAGTTTTGACCACGGATCGCACGATCGCGTCACGATCGAGCGGCACGAGTGTTCGGGGGTCGATGACCTCAACCGAGACGCCCTCGAGGGCGAGGTCTTCCGCTGCGAGCAGCGCTTCCGGCACTGAGCCGGAGATAGCGACAACGGTCACGTCGGTGCCCGGGCGGGCGATGCGTGCAACGCCGAGGGGAACCCAGAACTCGTTTTCATCGACTTCCTCTTTCGTGCCCCACAGGATGCAGGCTTCGAAGATGAGCACCGGGTCATCGGAGTCCACTGCAGAGCGCAGCAGCCCCTTGGCATCGGTGGGGTTGGAGGGAGCAACGATCTTGAGCCCTGGCACGTTCATGAACATCGGATACGGGCGATCAGAGTGGTGTGCACCGGTGTTGAGCCCGTAGAACATGGCCGACCGGAAGACGACTGGCATCGAGGCCTGGCCACCGAACATGTACCGGTTCTTCGCGACCTGGTTGATGAACTGATCCATCGCCATATACAAAAAGCTCGAGTAGGAGAGGTCGACGATCGGACGAAGACCAGTCATCGCGGCCCCGGCAGCAGCACCGACCATGGCCTCCTCGGAGATCGGGGTGTTGCGGATGCGGTTCTTGCCATAGCGCTGCAGGAAGTCGCCTTCGAGTGAACGCGACTTTCCGCCACCGGTGGTTCCGTAGACGTTCGCTTCCACGTCCTCGCCCATGATGATGACACGCTCATCGGCATCCATAGCTTCACGTTGGGCTGCTCCAATGGCGCCCAGGTAACTCATCACACTCATGCTGCTGTTTCCTTGTCTGTGTACAGGTCGTCAAACGCAACGGAGAGCTCGGGGTACGGGCTAGCGTCGCTGAAGGCGACCGCAGCATTAACCTCGGCCAAAACATCCGCGTCGATCTGATCCACTTGTTCGACGGTCACGCCCTGCGCGATCAGGTGGTCCCTGAACAGCACGACCGGATCGCGGCTCAACCAGTCCGCACGCTCTTCGGCGTTCCGGTAGTCGTTGGCGAGGCGAAGCCCCTCGGAGTGCTCGTTATAGCGATAGGTCACGATTTCTACGAGACTTGGGCCACCGCCGGCACGAGCGCGGTCGACCGCTGTTTTGACCGCGTCGTAAACGGCGAGCACATCCTGGCCGTTCTCGACCCTGATTCCCGGCATCCCGAAACCGGCTGCGCGATCGGCAATAACCCCTGAGGTCACCGTGTGAGCCGGTGTGCTGAGCGCGTACTGGTTGTTCTCGCACAGGAAGATCATCGGGAGCATCCAGGTGCCGGCGAGGTTCATCGATTCGTAAAGCACACCCTGGTTCGCCGCGCCATCACCGAAAAATGCAAGGGCCACTTTGCCGTTGTTGAGCACTTTCGATGAGAACGCAGCACCGGTCGCGATGGGAATCGACGATCCGACGATGCCCGACTCACCCAGGCTTCCCACGGCGAAGTCCGCGAGGTGAAGCGAGCCACCTTTGCCCTTGCAGACGCCGGTGGCTTTGCCGACAAGCTCGGCCATGAGCGGCCCAAGCGGCGAGCCCTTGCCGATTGGATGCCCGTGGCTACGGTGGTTGCCCGACATGTAGTCGCCGTCAGCCAGCGCAAACGTCGAGCCGACAACCTGCGCTTCCTGTCCGATGCTCGTGTGTACCGTTCCGGGGATGTGACCTCGCTTGACCATTTTTGAGGCCCGCTCGTCGAACATCCTGATGCGCATCATCCGGCGCTGGATTTCGATCATTTCCTCAAGAGTGAGATTTGCCATTGCATTCCTTATGAATATCTATTCGGTACACGTGTATTTATTATAGTAGCCGGCGACACTCATAACAGAGCAGCGCTGAGGAATTAATGCTGTCGTTTTCGTGCCCGGCGATCGGTCATGACCGCCGCAACGATGACGGCCCCGAGCACCACCGGCTGCAGGTTTGGATTGACGTTGAGGAGCGAGAGTCCGTTGTTGAGAACGCCGATGACCAGCAGCCCGACGAAGGTGCCGAGCATGCTTCCTGACCCACCCGCGAGGCTTGCGCCTCCGATGACGACCACGGCAATGACGCTCAGCAGGTCGGCTGTGCCCGCCGTCGGTTGTGCCGAGTCGAGGCGGGACGTGATGAGCGCACCGGCGAATGCCGCGAGGAAGCCAGCGATCACGTAGACGGTGATTTTGATTCGGCGAATGGGCAGACCCGACAACCGTGCCACCTCTTCGTTGCCGCCGATTGCATAGAGTGCGCGGCCGCTCGGGCGATAGCGCAACCAGAACGAGGAGAGCACGAACACGGCCACCAAAATGAGGCCCTGAAGCGGCAGCCCGAAAATAGTGGCGCTCGTGACGTTTTGAAACCATTCCGGAAACCCGTTTATTGGGTTTCCGCCCGTTATATAAAGCGCGAGCCCCGCTGCAGCGGACATCGTTGCGAGGGTCGCGATGAAGGCCTGGAGCTTGCCGAAGGTTGTCAGGATTCCGTTGACCAGCCCAACGAGCGCACCAAGAGCGAGGCCGATAACCAGCGCGAGGACGAACGGAAGTTTGGCGGTCTGGTAGAGAAATCCGGTCGAGATCGAGGTCAGCGCTACAACGGATCCGACCGACAGGTCGATGCCGCTAATAATGATGACGAGCACCGCTCCAACGGCCATGATTCCGATGCTCGACATCTGGCTCAGGATGTTGAGCAGGTTGGTAACCGTCAAAAAGTAGGGCGAGAGGATCGAGAGAACGATCACAATCGCGATAAGCCCGAACAGTGGCCCTGGCACGTTACTGAGCAGAGCGGATGCCCTGCTCCGCCAGCCTGCGCGGGTGGCTCCGAGCCCGGCCCCGGCCGTGGCCGTCCGCGCGTCATCGGCGGCGGATGCTGCCGCGACAATGCTCTCGCGTGGCGGGCTGGTGTTGTCGATCTGAGTCATAAGTGTTTTCCTTCCCAACCGGCGCTTAGCGCGCTGGAGTGTATGCGGGCGACGTGTGGGCAGGTGGTGCGTGCGTGTCGGTTTCGGCCGGCGGGCCGGTGAGGAGTGCCAGCTCCATCACTGCTTCGGGGGTGGCGGTCTCCCTGCTGAGAATTCCGCGCTGCTGACCGCCCGACATCACCAGAACTCGGTGCGAAAGCCCGATCACTTCTTCAAGCTCGGATGAGACGACGATGACGGCTACACCTTTGGCGGCGAGGTCTCGGATCGTCTCGTAGATTTTCATTTTCGCGCCAACATCGACGCCCCGGGTTGGCTCATCGAGAATGAGGACCTTTGGCTGGCGCACGAGCCATTTTCCGATGAGGATCTTCTGCTGGTTTCCCCCCGAAAGCGAGCTCACGGCAACATCGAGCCTGCCGCGAATACTGAGAAATTCGCGCTGGGCATTTGCTTCCTTGGTCACCCGGCGCGAGCCAATGAACCCGACCGACGCAAGCATTCGCTCCCACGGCAACGAAATGTTCTCGGCCCCGGTGCGATCGAGGTTGAGCCCCTGGTTCTTTCGATCTTCCGGAACCATGGCGATGCCGTTTTTGATGGCGGTGAGGGGATTGCGGATGCGCACCGGCTTTCCGGCAAGAATGATCTGTCCGGCATCACACGAGTCAGCGCCGGCGATGGTTCGAACGACCTCAGTGCGGCCAGCCCCGATGAGGCCGGCGATTCCGAGGATCTCGCCCTGCTTCACCGAGAAGTTGATGTCCCGGAACACACCGCTACGGCCAAGGTTCCGCACTTCGATTGCGGTGTCGACACCGGTAGGAGCGGGATCCGAATGGCCGAAGATGAAGTCGCGTCCCACCATCGCCCTCACGATGTCGTCTCGGCTGACGTCGCCGGTATCCCAGGTTTTCACCTGGCTGCCATCGCGCAGGCAAATGATGGAGTCGGCAATTTTTCGAATCTCTTCGAGGCGGTGCGAGATGTAAACGATGCCGGCGCCGCGTTCACACAGCACCGCAATCTGTTCGAAGATGCGCTCAGTCTCTGACACCCCGAGGGAGGCGGAAGGCTCATCGAAGATGATGAAGCGCGGCTGTCGGCTCAGCGCACGAGCGATTTCCATCTCCTGTTGCGCTGCTATCGACAGCCCGGCCACCTCTCGGCGCGGGTCGATCTCTGAGCCGAGAAGGTGCAGGATCTCGCGAGCATCATCATCGAGTTTTTTGCGATCGACGCGCCCGGCCCGCATGGGCAAACGGCCAAGGTAAATGTTCTCGGCCACCGAAAGGTCAGGAATCATACGGATTTCCTGATGGATAAGCGCAACGCCGGCGCGGAGAGCATCCGCGGGGCTTCGGGGGTCATATGGCTCGCCGTCGATGGTCATCGAACCGGAGTCGGCTTGGAGGATGCCAGCGATGATTGAGGAGGTGGTCGATTTACCGGCACCGTTCTCGCCGACGAACCCGACAACAGCGCCGGGCGTCAGGGTGATGTCGATACCGTTCAACACCCGAACGCCGGCGAAACTCTTGGTGAGGCCGGTGCAGACCAGGCCGGCGGATGAGTCGTGCGGGGCACGCGCCTCGCGCGGCTGTGTAGGTTGGGCGATTGAAACCATTGGGATGTCCACCTCGTTGTGTGACCGTTGCGGGCGGTGAGCGGCCGGGGCAGAACAAGATCCCCGGCCGCTCACGGCCTAGTTTTACGGCAGGTTTGAACTAGTTGACTGTTGGTCCGTAGAACTGTGCGTTCGGGTTCTGTTCCACGTTGTCCTTGGTGATGAGTACCGTCTTCTGATACTGCGTCTTGGGAATTGATGAGCCCTTGCCCTCGATCGCCTGGATGGCGTTTTTGACGGCGAGCTGGCCCATCATGTACGGCTGCTGTGCTTCTGTTGCCGTTGGGCTGCCGGTCTTGATCGCGTCGAACATCGACGGGAAGCCGTCGATTCCGACGATCGGAAGAGTGAGGTGCGCCTGAGCCGCTGCCTTGGCTGCCCCGAGTGCCATCGCGTCGCTCTCAGCGAAGATGGCTTTAACGCCCGGGTGGGCGGTGAGCAGGTTCTGAACGAGGTTAAATGCCTTGGTTTCGTCCCACGCGGCTGTACCAGACCCGACGATCTTGACACCAGGGTTCGCCGCGAGAGCCTGGGCACAGCCCTCACTCCGCTGCAGCTGGGCGGTTGAGCCTTCAACACCGGTCAGCTCAAGAATGTCGCCCGAGTTGTTGATCTGCTTGAACAAGAAGGTGCAATCGTCCTTGGCGGCAGCGACGCTGTCGGTGGCGATGAAGGTGACGATGTCGCGGCCATCGGAGTCAAGCGGCTTTTCGTCAACGGTGATAATCGGAATCTTCGCGGTGTTGAGCAGTTTGGCGCCGGCATTTGCAGCCGTCTCGTTGGTCGGCGTGAAGATGACCGCCGCGGCCTGCTGGGTTATCAGGTTCTGAACCTGGTTGACCTGCGTGGTTCCGTCGTCCCCGGCCTGCTGGATAACAACGTCGTAGCCGGCTGCCTTCGCGGCATTCTTGATGCCGTCGACCTCAGCAATGTAGAAGAGCGAAGTCTGGTCTGAGATTGAGACGGCGATGAGCTTCTTAGCGCCCGATGCTGA
>JAYTTG010000502.1:0-3598 GCA_043745175.1 Microbacteriaceae bacterium | reverse complement strand
TGCCGTGTGTGTAGCGCCCAGTCCAGTGCGGCGATGGCGGTTTCGAAGGACTCGTCGAGCACGACGCGGTACAGCGCATCGAGAAGCGCTACGACCATCGTGGTGCCTCGATCGCCGAGATCTGCGTCGTCCCAATGCAGCACGACATTCTGACGTTTCGTAGTGTCAAACCGAACGCGGCGGTTGCGCTGAGACCGCAGACGCGCCGCGTTCTGCGGGATGGACACGTGAAGCGAATGCTTGCCCAACACCCAACCTCCCGCCGCAATGATCGCGGAGATGCCCGTCAACCGCCCGCCGACGCGGACTGCGCGGACGCGCTCGTCCGTCGGCGAAAGCGTCGAGTACCAGCCCTGTCGTGCCCGGAAAATGCTGCCGTCCCTCACCGCGGCGGTTAGATCAAGATCGCGGGCCCCGCGCCGCACAAGTTGCTGTTTCTGAGCCATTCCATCGAGAGAATCGATCACGCCGGCAATATCTGTCATGCGCCGATGGTGCGCGTTGGCACGAGACCGGAGCTGACGTGCGGTTTCCCCCGTGGAGAGAATACCGCTGCGACCGGCTCTGAGGGACTGGTGTCAGGTCGTCTTCGATCGGAAATTCAGGAAATCTGTCCGTGCGCGAAATGACGAATGCCGTGGGCATTGAGAAGCGTCGAGTCCCGTTTGACCAAACTCCTGAATTTTCGAGGGTGCCGAGGGGAGGGCACGACGGAGCGGCGTGGACGGATCGCACCCGTGCGTGCAGCGACGGCGCGGCAAGCCGCAAAAATCGCCAGACGGATTTCACCCGTCACGCGCCGACGAGCTGCTCCGCCAGGTAGCCTCGCACGCGGTCGAGTGAGATGCGCTCCTGCGCCATCGAGTCTCGCTCGCGCACCGTGACGGCGTTGTCGTCGAGTGTGTCGAAGTCGACGGTGATGCAGAAGGGGGTACCGATCTCGTCTTGCCGACGATAGCGGCGTCCGATTGCCCCAGCGTCGTCGAAATCGATATCCCAGAGCATCCGAAGGTCTGCGGCGAGCGACCTGGCGACCGGCGAGAGCTGCTCGTTCCGCGAGAGCGGAAGCACTGCGACCTTGATAGGAGCCAGCCGCCGGTCGAGGCGAAGCACAGTGCGCTTATCGACGCCACCCTTGGTATTGGGAGCCTCATCCTCGTAATACGCGTCTACGAGGAATGCCATCAGCGCCCGGGTCAGACCGAAGGAGGGCTCGATCACCCACGGAATCCAACGCTCGTTCTTTGCCTGATCGAAGTACGACAGGTCGACACCGGACTTCTCCGAGTGGGTGCGAAGATCGAAATCCGTCCGATTCGCGACACCCATCAGCTCACCCCATTCGCTGCCGGCGAAGCGGAAACGGTACTCGAGGTCGATGGTCTGCTTCGAGTAGTGCGACAGTTTCTCTTTCGGATGCTCGTATCGGCGGATGTTCTCCGGCGAGATTCCGAGCCCCAGATACCACCCCTCGCACGCGTCGACCCAATACTGGAACCACTCGTCATCCGTTCCCGGTTCCACGAAGAATTCCATCTCCATCTGCTCGAACTCGCGCGTGCGGAAAATGAAGTTACCCGGGGTGATCTCGTTGCGGAAGCTCTTGCCGATCTGCGCGATTCCGAACGGAGGCTTCATACGCGAAGACCCGAGCACATTCGCAAAATTGGTGAAGATCCCCTGCGCGGTCTCCGGGCGCAGGTAAGCCATCCCCTCCTCGTTGTCGACCGGTCCGAGGAATGTCTTCAGCAGGCCCGAGAAGTTCTGAGGCTCGGTCCACGAGCCCGGCTGACCAGTGTCGGGATCCCGGATGTCGGCAAGCCCATTGGTCGGCGGATGCCCGTGCTTCTCCTCATACGCCTCGAGCAGATGGTCGGCGCGATAGCGCTTGTGGGTGTGCAGCGACTCGACCAGCGGGTCGCTGAAGACCTCGACGTGACCAGACGCTTCCCACACCTGTCTGGGAAGGATGACCGCCGAGTCGATGCCCACGATATCCTCGCGGCCCTGCACCATGAACTGCCACCACTGACGCTTGATGTTCTCTTTGAGCGCTGTACCGAGGGGGCCGTAGTCCCAGGCCGATCGGGATCCGCCGTAGATCTCCCCCGACTGGAAGACGAAGCCGCGACGCTTTGCGAGATTGATGACGGGGTCGAGCGGGGAGGCGTTGGCCACGAGGTACTCCAAAGGTCAGCCGTACTGGATGCGCGGTCGAAAGTGCAAGCCTACCGAGGCCTGAGCGTCGGAAATTCAGGAGTCTGGTCGCCCAAGGCGCCGAAAACTGCCTCGATAGCGCCGGCGCCGGTCGGAACTCCTGAATTTCCGAAATGGGGGTGAGACGGACGGGTTTGCAGGCACGCTGAAGCGCAGGCAGCGACAGTGGCGCCGCGCTCACCGGAGAGCTGCTACGACCGCCGCGACATCCTCCTCCGTGTTCCAGAGGTGGAAGGCCGCCCGCAGGCGCCCGGCGCGCCCGGAGGCCCGGATGCCGGCGGCGACGAGTTTCTGCAGGTCAGAAGCTCCCGGGTCGGCCCAGGTGACGATGGCTTGGTGCTGCCGCGGAATTCCGAGTCCGTCACACAGAGCATCGCCGAGGCCGGTCACGTAGTCCCACACTTCAGCGATGTCGAGCTCAGAAAACATCCGGATGGCCGGCTCGGCCCCGACCCAGGCCGGCCATGCCGGAGACACGTCGAAGGCACGAGCGTCTCGAGCCAGCGCCATCGACGGGCCGTAACACGATTGCCAGACATCGTCCCCGGCGTACCAACCGGCCTGCAACGGCACCAGTTCGCCCTGGAATCGAGATCCCAGCGTGAGGAACGCGACACCCCGCGGCGCGCACAGCCACTTGTAGGTGTGGCAGATTGTCGCATCGAAGAGGGAGGCGTCGACGGGATGGACACCGGCGGACTGCGTGGTGTCGCACAGTGTGAAGGCACGATGTGCGGAGGCGGCAGTAATGATCGCGTCGATGTCGGCGACCACACCGGTGGCCGATTGGATGTGCGAGAAGACGACGAGCCAGGTGTCCTCCGAAATCGATTCGGCCAGAAGCTCGAGTGGCACATGTCGCACCCTGATTGACGGCCGCTGAAGGAACGGGAAGACGATCGAGCTGAAGTCGCCGTCGACGCAGAGCACTTCTGCCCCGTCTGGTACGGCCGCGGCGATGACGCTCGTCAGCACGGAGGTCTGAGAACCTGCGGCGACGCGATGAGGGCTGACGCCGACGAGGCGCGCGTAATGCCCGCGCGTGCGTTCGGAGATTCCGTCATAGTCCATCGGATCGCGTTCGGCCGCCGCCCACAGGTCGAGATCGGCCTTCTGCGCGGCGACGGTCTCCCTCGTTGGGATGCCGATCGAGGCGACTGCCAGAAAATTGCGGCCGGCATCGAAGCTGTCGATCGCGTTCCGGAGGGACGGAGAAATGGTGTGGCTTGTGGCCGGTGTCAGCGTCATTGGTCCAGCATGGTGGAGTCGCCAGCGGCGAGCGCGGTTCGCCGCGCCACTCGCCCGGCCGGGCTCAGAACCCGGCGATTTCGTGCGCGCGTTCGATGATGCGGACCGTTTCGAGCGCGTCCCGTGGCTGAAC
>JAYTTG010000501.1:0-3600 GCA_043745175.1 Microbacteriaceae bacterium | reverse complement strand
CGCTGTCGGGCGTCGAGAGGGTGAAGCGCGCGACATCCGCTCCCACCGCGGTGACGCCGGTGACCTTCTGCATGGCCAGATATCCCGTGGAGGATGCGGTGGATGGATTTTGCAGGTGAGCCACATTCGCCGCGATTGCCTCGGGCGTGAGGGCGGTGCCGTCGGTGAACTTCACGTTCTTCTTGAGCGTGAAGTCCCACTGGAGCCCATCGGCGGATTCGGTCCACCTGGTCGCAAGCCAGGGGATGATCTCGCCCCGTGTGTTTTTGGAGACGAGGGATTCCAGGTACTGGGTGGCAGCGAGGGCTTGCGGGTAGTTGCCGCCGACGTGAGGGTCGAGGCAGGTTGGCTCGGCGTCGCCGGTGGCGTAAACCAGGGTTCCACCGGAGACCGGCTTCGTGTCCAGCGGCGCGGTTGCGGCGCCGCAGCCGGTCGCAATCACTGCGACTGCGAGAATGAAGAAGACGGGGGCGACGACTCGTTTCACGACGGAAGACTCTTTCGGTTCTATTGTTGGACTCAGTACAAGATTATGCCCGTCCGGAGGAACAGATGGTCCCAGCCTCACAGAATGCCGTCGGCCGCCCGCGCGCATCGTCTCGCGCCGTCATCGAGGATGCCGCCGCCGAGCTGTTTCTCGAGAACACCTACGCGCTCACCACAATCGAGCAGATCACGCAGCGCGCCGGGGTGAGCCGCAACACTTTCTTCAATTATTTCACCGCCAAGAGTGACGTGCTCTGGGTGGAGCTGGATGCCGCGATCGATCGCCTCGACGTCGAGTTGCGGGCGGTGCCGCCGGGTCATCCCGCGCTCGCCGGGATGCGTGCGGCGACCATGCGCGTGGTGTCGGACATCGGGGTGAACCGGGTGCCCCTCGCACTGACCCAGGATGACGTGATGGGTACCGCGGAGGAGACCCGGGTGTCCGGTCTCGCCCGGCTCGCACGCCGCTCCGACCTGATCGCCGACTTCCTCGCGAGGCGGCTTCACCGTTCCCCGCACGATCTCCTCGTGCTCAGCGCCGCAAACGCGCTCTCCGGTGCGATCGCGGCGGCCTGGACGGTCTGGGCGCGAGACGGGATCGGCCGCCGCCCGCTCGTCGAGTACATGGCTGAGGCCTTCGACGTGGTCTCGGTAGGGCTCGAGGTCGCATTGGGCACGACGTCGCTCGCCGAGTAACGTCGCGTTGTCAGGGGCAGCGCGGGCTGAGACCCGACGGGCGGGACGTTTGACCCTGTACTGGCGCGGATTACGGGCGCAGAATTGCTGCCATGGCACAGTGGATGGAACACAAGCGACCCGAGCCCGCCCAGATCGTGCTGATCTCGGTGCTGGCGGCCTGGACTCTCGCCTGGAAGGGCGCCTCGCTCTGGCACGCGGCGAAGGATGACAGCAAGCCGTGGTTCATCGCGCTGCTGCTCAGCAATACCGCGGGACTGCTCGACGCGCTCTACATTTTCCGGGTGAGTCGCACGCGGAAGTTGGCGGTGGAGGATGCCCTCCGGGATGAGGATTACCCGCAGCAGGCCCACAGCGTCGAGGACTGACTTCTCCGCCACGACGGGTGACGGTTACCGTCACTGCGAGTAGCAGTACGGGAGGTATGTGGCGTGTTCGACAGCAGATTTTCAGCTCAGCATCCGCCCACCATCAGTTTTTCGCAGAAATCTGCGGTCCTGTGCTGTTGAACAACCGCGGCGGTGGCCCTTAGACCGCCACCAGTGACGGCTCGTCGGGGGTCGACAGCGACAACAGGGCTTCTTCGATGTACTCGTGGTCGCGCAGGGATTCCTCGACCCGGCGAAGCGCGTAGGCCACGTGGGTCTCTGTCTCGTCACCGACGATGTCGACGGATGCGACGAGGAACACCCTCCGCGGTCCCACGAACTCGAGGTGCAGGTAGGTCACCCGTTCAATCTCGGGGCGACCGAGCAACCCGGCAAGCACCTCGTTGCGCAGCCGCGCATCGGGTACCTCGCCGATGAGGAATCGCCGGTTGCGGTCGATGAGCACGATGGCGACGATGGCGAGCAATATCCCAACCAGGATCGAACCGGCCGCGTCGAAAGCCGCGAGTCCGGTCACCTGGTGCAACAGGATGCCGAGGAAGGCCACCACCAGTCCGATGAGTGCCGCAGCGTCTTCAGCGAACACGGCGCGCAGGGTGGCGTTCGAACTGGTGAGGGCGAAAAAGGCGGTACCGACGCCCCGGGTTTTTGCGCCAGTGCGAGCCTCGCGAAAGGCCTGGGTGAATGAGATGCTCTCGAGCACGAACGCGACGGCGAGCACGATGTAGGCAATTCCGAAGCTCGAGACATCCTCCGGCGCGAAGAGCTGTTGGATGCCATGCCAGATCGAGACCACGGCACCGGCAGTGAAGATGCCGAAGGCCGCGAACATCGACCAGACGTAGGCCTCGCGGCCATAGCCGAGCGGATGCGGATCGTCGCGTTGCCGCATCGACCGCCGATCGGCGATGAGTAGGAAGATCTCGTTGCCGAAGTCGGCCCAGGAGTGCGCGGCCTCGGCGACCATCGAGGCGGATCCGGTGATCACCGACGCCACCGTCTTGGCGATCGCCACGAGCAGGTTGGCCCCGAGGGCGATCACGACCGTGAGCGATCCGCCTGCCGCTGCGTTCGGCGCAGTTTCAGTCATCTTTTCAGTCTGGCATGTCACGTAGAATCAGAACCATCGACATCGATCCGGCCATCACCGGGGAGTCTTCGGAAGAGCGGGCGCCGTCCACGGATGGTTACCGGGTAGAACCGAACGGGTCTGGCCCGTCATTGCCAAGGAACAAGCGGTCGCCCTGCAGAGGGTGGCAAGCGGGGTGGTACCGCGCGATCCGAAATCGATTCCGGGATCGCGTCCTCGTCCAGTTGAACGTGCGACCTGGAGAGACATGACCTACCCCCTGACCGACGGCTCGAGTGCCGATGATGCCGGCCTGAGCGCCTCCCCGGATTTTCCGGCGATCGAGAACGGCATCCTCGCCTTCTGGAAGAGGGACGACACCTTCCAGGCGTCGATCGACCAGCGTGAGGGCCGCCCGGAGTGGGTCTTCTATGACGGTCCGCCCTTCGCCAATGGCCTCCCGCACTACGGGCACCTGCTCACCGGCTATGCCAAGGACCTGTTCCCGCGCTATCAAACCATGCGCGGCAAGCTCGTGCACCGGCGATTCGGCTGGGACACCCACGGGCTTCCCGCCGAGCTCGAAGCCATGCGCCAGCTCGGCATCACCGAGAAGCACCAGATCGAGGAGATGGGCATCGCCACATTCAACGAGAAGGCGCGCGAGTCGGTGCTCGAATACACCCACGAGTGGGAGGACTACGTCACCCGCCAGGCCCGCTGGGTTGATTTCGAAAATGACTACAAGACCCTCGACATCACCTTCATGGAGTCGGTGATCTGGGCCTTCAAGCAGCTATACGACAAGGGCCTGGCCTACGAGGGCTTCCGCGTACTCCCGTACTGTTGGCATGACGAGACGCCACTGTCCAACCACGAGTTGCGCATGGATGACGACGTCTACCGCATGCGCCAGGACCAGTCCGTGACCGTCACGTTCCCCCTCGACGGAGCGAAGGC
>JAYTTG010000500.1:0-13533 GCA_043745175.1 Microbacteriaceae bacterium | reverse complement strand
TTGATCCACACGCAGCCGAAATCGAGGTGCTTGGCGAAGCGCATCGCCCTGCCGTGATTCTGCGTCCAGACACTCGATGCCAGGCCATAGCGCACGCCATTCGCCCACTCGAGAGCCTGAGTCTCATCGCTGAACTTCTGCACGGTGATGACCGGGCCGAAGATCTCGTTCTGAACCGCGTCATCCGTCTGCTTCAGGCCCGAGACAATCGTGGCCTCGTGGAAGTACCCGATGGTGCCCTGGCGGTGTCCACCGAGCTCGATGTTCGCGTTATCGGGCAGGCGGTCGATGAAGCCCTCGACCTGCGCGAGCTGATTGGCATTGTTCACCGGACCAAAGAAGATGCCCGTATCGCCGGACCCACCGGTGCGGGCATTCTCGCGGGCGAAAGCGGAGAGCGCAGCCACGAACTCGTCGTGGATGCCGGCCTGTACGAGCACGCGGGTCGCCGCGGTGCAGTCCTGGCCGGCGTTGAAGTAACCAGCGCTCGCGATGCCTTCGACTGCCGATTCGATATCGGCATCGTCGAAGACAATCACCGGCGCCTTGCCGCCGAGTTCCAGGTGGACCCGTTTGAGATCTACCGCAGCCGCCTTCGCGACCTCCATGCCCGCGCGTACCGACCCGGTGATCGACACCATCTGGGGAGTCGGGTGGGCGATCATGGCCCCCCCGGTAGTCCGGTCGCCGGTGATCACGTTGAGCACGCCCTTCGGCAAAAACTCAGCGGCGATCTCGGCGAGAAACAGGGTGGCCGACGGTGTGGTGTCCGAGGGCTTCAGCACCGTCGTGTTGCCTGCGGCGACGGCAGGCGCGAACTTCCACACCGCCATGTTGAGCGGATAGTTCCATGGCGTTACCTGTCCGATCACGCCGATCGGCTCGCGCCGGATCTGCGAGGTGTGGTCTTTGAGATATTCGCCGGAGGCCATGCCGCTCAGGTGTCGCGCTTCACCGGCGAAGAAGCGAATCTGGTCGACCGAGAGCATGATCTCATCCGTCACGAGCGTTGCCCGCGGCTTGCCGGTGTCTTGTGACTCGAGGTCGGCGAATTTCTCCGCGTTAGCCTCCATCGAGTCGGCGATCCGGAACAGCGCGAGCTGGCGTTCGCCGGGGGTGCTGTCGCCCCACTCCTCAAATGCCGCTGCCGCCGCACGGTAGGCGGCGTCGACATCCGCACTGCTCGATACGGGAGACGACCCGTAGACCTCCTCGGTAGCCGGATCGATGAGGTCAAACGCCGATTCTGCCGTGGCCGGCACGTAATCGCCATTGATGAAATTGTGGAGTTGGGGGGTACTCATGCTCCCAACATAGCGAGCAGCCGCCGCCGGCGCCACGCTCGCAGACTACCGATTCCGCAGCAAAACACGCCCGAGGATGCGGATTCACTTGTAACAAGACTGCTGCACTGACAGAATCAGGGCATGAGTCTGAATGTCAAGCCGGTACACCTCGACGAGGTGTCGAAGGCGATCATCGAGCAGCTTCAGGCTGACGGTCGACGCAGCTACGCCGAAATCGGCAAGGCGGTCGGGCTCAGTGAGGCGGCCGTGCGGCAGCGCGTGCAAAAGCTCACCGACTCCGGCGTCATGCAGGTTGTGGCTGTCACCGATCCGATGCAGCTGGGCTTTTACCGCCAGGCGATGATCGGAATCCGGGTCACCGGCGACACCACGACGGTAGCCGAGACCCTCGGCCGCATTACAGCCGTGGATTACGTCGTGCTCACCGCTGGCAGTTTCGACATCCTCGCCGAGGTTGTCTGCGAGAACGACGAAGACCTGATCGAACTGCTCAATAAGGAGATCCGCGGGATTCCCGGTGTGCAGTCAACCGAGACGTTCGTGTATTTGAGACTGCAGAAGCAGTTCTACAACTGGGGAACGAGATAAGAAAATGACAACCGACAACATGACCGACACCACGACCCACACCGCGACCCACTCCGCGACCCATTCCGTCAATGCAGCGAAGACGGTCGGCTCTTCGAAATTCACCGAGGCCGAGCTGCAGCAGAAGGCGAAGGATCATCTCTGGATGCACTTTTCGCGCCAGTCCGTCATGGAAGACGGGCCAGGGGTGCCGATCATCGTCAAGGGTGAAGGCCACCACATCTGGGATTCCTCCGGAAAGAAATACTTCGATGGCCTGAGTGGCCTCTTCGTCGTCAACGCCGGCCACGGCCGCCGCCGCCTTGCCGAAGTCGCGGCCAAGCAGGCTGAAGAGCTCGCCTTCTTCCCGCTCTGGTCTTACGCGCATCCGAGTGCCATCGAGCTCGCCGATCGCCTGGCAAACTATGCCCCCGGTGACCTCAACCGCGTGTTCTTCTCCACCGGTGGCGGCGAGGCCGTCGAGACGGCCTTCAAACTCGCCAAATATTACTGGAAGCTGCAGGGTCGTCCCACCAAGCACAAGGTGATCTCGCGCAACGTTGCATACCACGGGACCCCGCAGGGAGCACTGGCGATCACGGGCATCCCAGCCATGAAGGAGATGTTCGAGCCGGTGACCCCCGGCGGCTTCCGCGTGCCGAACACCAACTTCTACCGCGCCGCCGAGATGGGAGCCCCCACCGAGGATCTCGAAACCTTCGGTCTGTGGGCCGCAAACCGCATCGAGGAAATGATCCAGTTTGAGGGGCCCGAGACCGTGGCCGCCGTATTCCTCGAGCCGGTGCAGAACTCCGGAGGATGTTTCCCGCCACCCCCCGGCTACTTCAAGCGGGTACGCGAAATCTGCGACAAGTACGACGTTCTACTAGTGAGCGACGAGGTTATCTGCGCCTTCGGACGCATCGGGGAGTTCTTCGCCTGCGACGCCTACGACTACGTGCCCGACATGATCACCTGCGCGAAGGGTATGACGAGCGGGTACTCGCCTATCGGCGCCACCATCGTGAGCGATCGCATTTACGAGCCGTTCAAGCACGGCAACACGTCGTTCTATCACGGCTACACCTTCGGAGGCCATCCCGTTTCATCGGCGGTCGCACTGGCAAACCTCGACATTTTCGAAGAAGAGAAGCTCAACGAGAACGTGCGGCTTAATTCGCCAGCCTTCCGCGCCACGCTGGAAAAGCTCAACGACCTGCCCATCGTTGGAGATGTGCGCGGAGCCGGCTACTTCTTCGGCATCGAGCTCGTGAAGGACAAGGTCACGAAGGAGACCTTCGACGACGCCGAGTCGGAGCGCCTGCTGCGCGGATTCCTGTCCAAGGCCCTGTATGACGCCGGACTGTATTGTCGTGCCGACGACCGTGGCGACCCCGTCATCCAGCTCGCTCCACCGCTCACCATCGGCCAGTCCGAATTCGATGAGATCGAGCAGATCCTGCGGGGAGTGCTCACCGAGGCCTGGACGCGGCTGTAGTACCAGTCGCGGGCCGGCGCATTGCGTTGGCTGCATCTGGACCGTTGTTGCTGGTCCGCTGCAGCCGGCACGCTGTCGCTGGTCCGCTGCAGCCGGTTTCGTCAGCCGGTTCGCTGTCATCCAGCCGCGTCATCCAGCCGCTGTTCGAAATGCAGGATCCGGCGGGGCAGGAGTTCGCTTCCAGTAAGCTCCTGCCCCACCAGTCACACTCGGTCCTGCATTTCGGACATCCCGGGTCAGCAGCACCGCGGGTCAGCAGCATCCCGGGTCAGCAACACCGCGGGTCAGCAACACCCAGGGGTCAGGAACATCAGGGGCCAGCCAGGCGGTGCGCCAGTGAATGAGACACAGGAAGAGGAATGATGTCCGACTATCGTGCACTGAGCTTCTGGTTCGACTCCCTTCCGGCGGCCGGTACCGGCGATGCGGGGGCGGATGATCTCCTCCCCCGTCCATCGCTGGCCAGCCCACTCGAGGTGGATGTCGCCATCGTCGGAGGCGGACTCACCGGTCTCTGGACGGCCTACTACCTCGCTTCTGCGCAGCCAAGCCTGCGTATCGCAGTTCTCGAGAAACACATCGCGGGATTCGGAGCCTCCGGACGCAATGGAGGGTGGTGCTCCGCCCTGTTTCCCGCGTCGACGGCCTCTCTTGCCCGTCGTCACGGTCGGGATGCCGCTGTGGCGATGCGCGCGGCGATGATCGAAACCGTCCAGGAGGTAGGTCGTGTCACGGCGACCGAAGGAATCGCCTGCGATTTCGTGCAGGGTGGCACGGTGAGCCTTGCGCGCGGCGCGGCCCAGTGGGCAGCGGCCCGCGCGGAAGTAGCCGAAGCGGGGTGCTGGGGCGTGGACGATCTTGCCCTGAGGGATGCCGCCCACAGCCCTCGGGGTGCGGCCGGGGCGCTTGGCTCCTCCTTCGATCCGGCCTGCGCCCGGCTACACCCGGCGAAGCTTGTGCGCGGACTCGCCCGCGCGGTGGAGCGACTCGGGGTGACGATTTACGAAGAGACCGAGGTGCTCTCGTGGCGCGCGAGAGAGGTTCTCACCGAGCACGCTGCGGTGCGCGCCGAGACGATTGTGATCGCTCTCGAAGGCTACGGAGCGTCACTGCCGCAGACCCACCGCCGCGTGTTACCGCTCTACTCGCTCATGATCGCGACCGAGCCGCTCAGTGACGCGACCTGGGAGGAGATCGGCATTGAGCACGGGCAGACCTTCGCCGACTTTCGGCACCTACTCGTCTACGGTCAGCGAACGGCAGATAATCGCTTCGCCTTCGGGGGCCGGGGCGCCCGATACCACTGGGGCAGCAGCATCCGCCCCGAGTACGATCGCGTACCGGCGGTGTTTGACCACCTGGCGCGCACGCTCGCAAGCATCTTCCCCGCCGCCCACGATGTGGCAATCACGCATCGCTGGGGTGGTCCACTCGGGGTGCCGCGCGACTGGCACGCGAGCACGGCCTTCGACGTGGCCACCGGCATCGCAACGGCGGGCGGCTATGTCGGCGACGGACTAAGCACCACCAATCTCGCCGGGCGCACCCTCACCGACCTGATCCTGCAGCGGGATACCGAGATCTCACGGCTACCGTGGGTGAACCACCGTTCGCCGCTGTGGGAGCCCGAGCCGCTGCGATTCATCGGAGCGAACCTCGGCACGACGGCGATGACGATCGCCGATGCCGAAGAGCGACTGACCGGTCGCGCTTCTCTCGCCGCCCGGCTGATGGCGCCCCTCACCGGACACTAGAAGCTTCCGCCCCCCTCGACGGGGTGCTGACCTCGGCGGAAAGCGCTGGTACGATTTCGCTAAAGCGGGGCGTCGTGCCAAGCGGGCGATCGGGGGATCATGACGCTGTTCGAGCGGGACGCCTACATCCTGCCGTCGATCCCTCGCCGCCGCTCACGACTCGCCCGGGTGCTTCCCACTGTGCTCGCGCTGATACTCGTCGCCGCAGGGGTGCTCGCCTTCCTCGGCTTCCAACGCCTCGTCGACCAGTACACAGTCTGGACTTTTCGCCCCTCCGAGTCGGTGTCGTCCCTCATCGGGTCGTCCAAGTTGACCGAAGAAGGCCGTTTCATCTTTTTGGCGAGCAAACCGGTGATCGAATCGTCAAACATTTTCGCGTCGAGTTGCGCGAGCAACCAAGAGGGTAGCGGGATCCTCGGCTGTTACCTGCCGCGGGACCGGTCGATCCACCTCTTCGCGGTAACCGAACCCCGACTTGCCGGGCTCACCGATGTCGTCGCCGCGCACGAGATGCTGCATGCCGCCTGGGATCGCTTCCCCGCTGCCGAACAGCAACAGCTCGTTCCCCTGCTTGAGCGGGAGGCGTCGAAACTCGGAGGAGACGCTGCGTTCCAAGCGCGCCTTGACTATTATGCGAAGAACGAACCGGGCCAACGCGACAACGAACTGCATTCGATTATCGGCACCGAGATAGCATCGATCTCGCCCGAGCTCGAGGCTCACTATGCGAAATGGCTGGGCAACCGCCAGGCCCTCGTGCAGCTGCAGGGGAAGACCAATGCCGTCTTCACTGACCTCGAAAAGCGCTCCGCCGACCTGTCGACATCGATGGATGCCCTCCAGGCTGCGATCAATGACGAATACGCCTCGTACACGAGCGGCTATGCCCAGTTGAATGCAGACATCCGTCGGTTCAATTCCCGCACCGACTTCACGACGAAGCGCCAGGTGGACGTGGCCGAGGCCGCCCTGGAGGCACGACGTATCTCCCTCGATGCTCGATATGCCGATGTCCTGGCGAAAACAGCCGAGTACAACAGGGACCTCGCCGAGATGAAAGCCCTCTCGGAGCAGACTGCCGGACTCAACAGCGCTCTCAACCACGGCCCGGCCGTCACCACCATCCCGACGCCGGCCCCCGCGACGGGCGTCGGCGGATAGCGGGACTGGCCGGCCATCGGCTCCACCGCGACACGCTCTTCCGCGGTCGCTCCCGTCTGCGTCCGGCACCCCACCAGGGAGAGCACGAGCGCCACTGTGAGGGTCAATGGTTCGGTTACAGTCATCACCCAGATGTTCCCGGGGAGCTCGAACCACGGGTTCGCCGGTAGCACGATCGAGATGGACAACGCGCTCTTTGCGAGGGACGGCGACGTGGCCGACATTCGAACGAACCGATGAACGAGCGAACGACTGCAGGCACGCGCGCCTCGGATACCCGGCAGGTTCTCGCGCTGCACCCCCGTTCATCGCGTCAATCCTCTTCGGTATTGGGCGGGACTACGCGACCATGTGCGAGATCACCAGGCCGATCACACTGACCAGCATGGGGATGCTCACCGCCACGAACCGGAACAGCTGCGGGGCCACCGAAGCGCGAGCACAGTGCCGCCGATGGCGAGGAAGGGATGCCACGCCGAAGGCCGTCCTCTCGCGCTCGGACAAACCGCGCGCGCGATGGATGCAGCCCCTGGTCCCGCCGAAGCCCATCGCCAGGCGGGCCCCGAAAAGGACGGCGATGATCGCCCACGGGATTTGCGGCTGTGTGGTGCCGAGCACGACGCGCCCGTGGCCAGCTCTGTGGTTGTCACTGACCGGCCGAATTCGAACAGCAGCGGGATGACCGCATCCACGATCATCTCGCGGCGGTCGTTCCGCGAGAGCGGCCTCGCGCGAGGGACGTGAGGAGCGTCATCCGCTCAAAGTAACGGAGTGAATGCTCACTCACGAGATCGATCATAGACTCGGGCCATGTCGCGAATCGTGCAGTACAACCGCTACGGTGGCCCGGAAGTGCTCGATATCGTGGAGGTTGATGAACCCCATGCCAGCGTCGGTATGGTGCGTGTAGCGGTGCGGGCCGCTGGCCTCAACAACTTCGACGCCAAGGCTCGCCGATCCCCCTCTGTGCTGCCGAATCGTACGCTCCCGAGCGGCCAGGGTGCCGAGTTTGCGGGAGTGATCGACGAGGTGGGTGAGGGAGTCACGGCTGCGACGCTGGGCGACGAGGTGCTCGGGTGGAGCAATTTCAGCGCTCAAGCGGATTTTGTGGTCGTGCCGGCCGGTCAGGTCACGACCAAGCCCCCCGGCCTCGACTGGGTAACCGCCGGTGGCCTCGGTCTTGTCGGCAACACCGCGGAGCGGTCGACGCGAGCGGTGGCGCCCCAACTCGGTGAGACGGTGCTCGTGAGTGCCGCGGCGGGTGGCGTCGGACTGTTCGCCGCCCAGTTTGCACTCGCCGATGGGGCGACGGTGATTGGAACCGCCAGTGAACAGAATCACCCTTACCTGATCAGCCTCGGTGTCATTCCGGTTGCCTATGGACCGGGCCTGGTCGATCGACTGCGGGAAGCTGCCCCGGGAGGAATCGACGCCGTGATCGATAATGCCGGCGAAGAGACGGTAGAAGCGGCGATTGAACTCGGCGTCGATCCAGCGCGCATCAACTCGATCGTCTATTTTGCCGGGGTCGCAAAATACGGCATCTCGACTGTCGGAGGGGGCGGCAAGACCGCCGAAAATCTTGGCGACCTCGCGCGCCTCGTCGCTGCCGGCACCCTCATCATGCCCGTCGCCGCAACCTTCCCGCTCTCGCAAGTTCGAGCAGCCTACGAGTTGCTCGAGACACGCCACCTCCGCGGCAAGGTGGTTCTCACCCTCCCCTGAGTCCCTCGCCGGCCTCAACCCTAGATCGGATCGGTGAACATAGCCGAGATCTCGACGATCTCCTCGGTCGTCGGTGCCCACTCGGTCGCGGACGCGGCATTTTGGAGAATTTGTTCGGGCCTCGTCGCGCCCGCGATCACACTGCTCAGACCCGGCTGGGCCAGCAGCCAGGCGAGAGTCGCGGCGAGCATCGTGATGCCCCGCTCGCGGCAGAACGCCTCATACTTCTCGATCGTGTCCCAGGGTGCGCTCTCAAGCAGGTGGGGCCGCAGGTTCACGATCCGACTGTCGGCCGGACCTCCCGACCGGCTGAACTTGCCGGTGAACAGGCCGTTGTAGAGCGGAAAGAAGGGAAGGAAACCGAGTCCGTAGTGATTCGTAGCGGGTAATACCTCCGCCTCGACGCCTCGCACGAGCAACGAATACTCGTTTTGGGCTGAGATGAATTTTGGGTGACCGCCGAGGATTGCGCGGTATTCGGCATCCGCGATCTGCCAGCCGGTGAGGTTCGAGTGCCCGATGTAGCGCACCTTACCCTCGGCGATGAGGTCGTCGAGTACTGACAGGGTCTCCTCAATCGGGGTGAACGGATCGGGCACGTGCAACTGATAGAGGTCGATCCAGTCCGTCTGTAGTCGGCGGAGGGATGCCTCCACCGCGAGCCGCACATACCGCCGCGAACCGCGCGCTCCCCAATCCGGTCCGTTGGTACCGGCCATGTCCATGCCGAATTTCGTCGCGAGCACAATCTCGTGACGGCGGCCCTTGAGCGAATGCCCCATGCGAGTCTCGCTCAACCCGCGCTCCGAGCCATAGATGTCTGCGGTGTCGAACAGGGTGACCCCCGCGTCGATTGCCGCGTTGATCACGGCGTCTGTGCCGACCTGGCTTTCGCTGGCGGTGTTCGCCCGACCGAAGTTGTTGCAGCCGAGGCCGATGGTGGAGACGATGAGACCGGAGTCGCCGAGAGCGCGGTAGTCAATAACAGCCATGTGATCAGCCTAAGTGGGACTTCTCCTTCACTGGTCAGCGCCTTTGACACGGATAACCGATGTCTGAAAACCGCGAGTGGACGGTCGGATGCCACAGCTACAGTCGAATCATGACCGCCACTGCCATCGCCACTCACCCGATCCTCACATTCACTCCGCCTCTTCGCCGAGTCGACAGCCCGATCGGGCGCATCGAGTTGATCGGCAACGGTTCGGCTGTCGTTTCGCTCACCATCGAGCGTGACGGCAGCCTCCCCCACGACGGGGTCGACGAGCGCAGCGACACCGTGCTCGACCGTGCTGCGGCACAACTCTCCGAATACTTCTCCGGCACCCGTACCACGTTCGATGTGCCGGTGACCCTGTGTGGAACCGAGTTCCAACGGGAGGTCTGGGGCCGACTCGGAGAACTGCGGTTCGGCGAGGTCACGTCCTATGGCGATCTCGGCCTCTCGATCGGCCGCGCGACCGCGGGCCGGGCAGTGGGCGGAGCGGTCGGAGCCAACCCGGTGCCGATTCTTGTTCCCTGCCACCGGGTGCTTGCGTCGAACAACCGCATTACCGGGTACAGCGGGGGCAACGGCATCCCCACCAAGGTGTGGCTGCTCAATCATGAAGGAATCGGACACACCCAGTGAGCCAGGCTCGACCGGTCGTGGTGCTCGGCGACGATGGAATGAGCCGCTGCGCCTGGAGCGCTGGCGACGAGGAGTATCGGCGCTACCACGATGAGGAGTGGGGGGTGGAACTCCGCGGGGATCGGCCGCTGTTTGAGAAGGTGAGCCTCGAGGGATTTCAGGCGGGACTTTCCTGGATCACCATCCTGCGCCGCCGAGACACGTTTCGGGCGGCCTTCCGCGACTTCGATATCGACCTCGTCGCCGCGCTCACCGAGCCGGATGTCGAGCGCCTCATGCTCGACGGCGGCATTATCCGCAATCGCGCCAAGATAGAGGCGACGATCGCGAATGCGGGCATAGTGCGCCAATTGGTGCAGGACGATCCGGGCGCCTTCGACCGGCTGCTCTGGGGCTTTGCCTCACCCCGCGGCTCACGACCCCGCCCGGTGAATTTCGGCGACATCCCGGCCGTGTCTGCAGAGTCCACCGCTCTGAGCAAAGAGTTGCGCGCGATCGGGCTCCGATTTGTCGGCCCCACCACCATGTATGCCCTCATGCAGTCCTCGGGCATGGTCGACGATCATGTCGAGGGATGCTGGCGAGCAGCCTGAGAATCGGCCAGGGGCTCTAGCCGCAGCCTGCGGCACCGGACTCACTTGTTCTGAAGCCAGCGTTGGGGTGGGAGACCGGCATCCATGGCTTCCCCGGCTCGACTCAGACCAGGCGGAAGAAACGGCAATGCGCGTGAGCAAGCAGGACGACAGGGTGCCTGACCCGAGAAACACGATCAGTGAGACGAATGCCCGCGTGAACACACAAAGTAGGCCGATGCCCGCCGCCTTCAGACGATGAGGTCGAGCTCGCCCAGTGTGCCACGCTCGAGCCGAATACCCGCGCCCCGGGACCACTCGAGCACCGAATCGATGCTCTGGTGGTCGATCGCCGCTTCGCAGAGCGCACGCACGAACTCGCCCTTGCCCTTCTTGTTGAAGTGATTGAGAGCTCGGCGAGGTCCATCAGCGGAGTCGGAAACGACGCGTAAGAACGCTGTTTTGGGCCCCGCCGGGGCGGGACCGAGGTCGACGTAGGCTTCCGAGCGAAGATCGAGGACGACGCCGTCCGAGGCCGCGAGCACGGCGGAGATATGCTCGCGCCAGAGCTTTCTCAGCGGCAGGGCCGGCAGCCTCGAATCATGGGAGAGGCGATAGGCGGGAATCGGGTCATCCGCTCCCAGCAGTCCGAACAGGGCCGAGTGTATGAGCACGTGGTCGCCGGCGAACTGTCGCGCCGAGACATTCAGTGTCTCCACGTCAAGCGCGTCGTAGAGCACACCGGTGTAGCGCTCAAGAGCGGTAATGGTTGGCGATGAACGAAGCTCGCGATTTCGGGTGATCTCGAACTGCTGGCTAACGCCGAGCTTCAAAGCGGCAGACATCGTGGCCCGATTGCGAGAGAGCGCTCGAGTTGCCGCCAGTACCGTGCGTCGAGGCACAGTCAGCGCGGGATGACTCAATCGGGCCAGGTTGAGCGGCGCGTCGGCATTGCCCCCGTCACGCTTGGTCTCGGACGGCGGAAGGAGTAGCAGCACTAGCTCGAGATGAATGCGAGCGCGGCATCCACGTTCACACCGAGCGGTCGCGCAGAGTCGAGCGTGATCCGCGGCACAGCCGCGCTTGCCCCCGCCCAGGGCGAGTACTCATCGAGACTCTGCTCGACGGCGTGCCAGCTCAACTCATTCAGGTGCGGAAGCCGGCGACCGCGCGCCTCGAGACGCTCACGATGCACCTCAGGATCGGAGCAGATGACTTCGATAAACCGCAGGGTCTCGCCGCGCGATTTCGCGAGCCCAACCCACTGCTCACGGGCCGGATCGACACCGTTCACGGCATCCACGATGACGTCGTGTCCGGACTCAAGCACCAGCCCCGCGATTGTCTCGGCCACGAGGTAGGCAGCCAGCCCAGTGGGCTGGTCGCTGTCGATTCCGGCTTCGAGGATCGCCGATTCGATCGGATCGACGGACACAACCGAGGCGGAGAGACGTGCGCCGAGAATGTCGGCGAGTGTGCTCTTGCCGGCGGCCGGTAACCCTGCCATCGCAATCAGCATAAGCGTGGGTCAGCCCTGAACCAGGGCAGCGTTACGAGCGACGATTGTGACGGTGTCGTGCTCCACCGAGAGGAAGCCATCCTCGGCATTCGCACGCACCGAACCCGAACCCGACCCGGTGGTGATCCGTACCTCGCCGGCACTCAGGATCGCCAGCAATGGCTCGTGACCCGGAAGGATGCCGATCTCGCCCTCTGTGGTCTTCGCGACCACCATCGATGCCTTGCCGGTCCAGACCTCGTGGTCGGCCGACACGACACTCACCTGGAGCTCGGACATGTTTAGCCGTTCTCCTTCTGGATCTTCGCCCACTGCTCTTCGACGTCGTTGATGCCACCGACGTTGAAGAAGGCCTGGGTAGCGACGTGGTCGAAGTCACCCTTGACGATCGCGTCGAATGACTCGATCGTGTCCTTGAGCGGAACTGTCGAGCCCTCGACGCCGGTGAACTTCTTTGCCATGTAGGTGTTCTGCGAGAGGAACTGCTGGATGCGACGGGCGCGGGAGACGGTGATCTTGTCTTCCTCGGAGAGCTCGTCGACGCCCAGGATCGCGATGATCTCCTGGAGCTCCTTGTTCTTTTGCAGGATCGCCTTGACGTTGGTCGCCACGCGGTAATGATCTGCACCCAGGTAACGGGGGTCGAGGATGCGGCTGGTGGAGGTGAGTGGGTCGACGGCCGGGTAGAGGCCCTGCGACGCGATCTCACGACTGAGCTCGGTCGTCGCATCGAGGTGCGCGAAGGTTGTCGCCGGTGCCGGGTCGGTGTAGTCGTCGGCGGGCACGTAGATCGCCTGCAGCGAGGTGATCGAGTGCCCACGGGTCGACGTGATTCGCTCCTGGAGGATACCCATCTCGTCGGCGAGGGTCGGCTGGTATCCCACTGCGGACGGCATGCGCCCGAGCAGTGTGGAGACCTCAGAACCGGCCTGCGTGAACCGGAAGATGTTGTCGATGAAGAGCAGCACATCCTGGTTCTGCACATCGCGGAAGTACTCTGCCATCGTGAGGGCGGAGAGGGCGACGCGGAGACGCGTCCCCGGCGGCTCATCCATCTGGCCGAAGACGAGGGCCGTCTTGTCCAAGACGCCCGCCTCTTCCATCTCGGCGATGAGGTCGTTGCCCTCACGGGTGCGCTCACCCACTCCGGCGAACACGGACACTCCGCCGTGATCCTGCGCGACGCGCTGAATCATTTCCTGGATGAGCACGGTCTTGCCGACCCCGGCACCTCCGAAGAGGCCGATCTTTCCACCGAGGACGTAGGGCGTGAGCAGGTCGATGACCTTGATGCCGGTCTCGAAGAGCTCGGTTTTGGACTCGAGCTGGTCGAAGGGCGGGGGCTCGCGGTGGATCGACCACCGATCGGCCCATTCATAGGTCGCGCCGGGCTCGCCATTGAGCACCTCGCCGATGACGTTGAAGACCTTGCCCTTGGTGGCATCTCCAACGGGGACCGTGATCGGCCCGCCGGTGTCGCGCACCTCCTGGCCGCGCACGAGCCCGTCAGTGGGCTTTAGGGCGATCGCGCGAACGAGGTCGTCACCGAGGTGCTGGGCGACCTCGAGCGTGATCTCGTTGGAGTCCTCGCCGATGGTGACCGTGGTCTTCAGCGCGTTGTAAATACCGGGAATGGCGTCGTGTGGGAACTCGATGTCGACGACGGGGCCGGTGACCCGGGCGATGCGTCCGATTCCGGCGGGCTGAACCGTGGCTTGGTCAGCAGGGGCTGTGATAGTCATGTGCTTCTCGATTCTCCTTGGCTTCTTCTGAGCGCTACAGCGCTTACTTCTTGACCGC
>JAYTTG010000499.1:0-3606 GCA_043745175.1 Microbacteriaceae bacterium | reverse complement strand
GGAGATCGATCGACAATCGACCTGGTCTGCGTCATCGCCGCTCTCATTCTCTCCTTCGCCTACGGCCGCCGCTGGTGGATTCCGGTGGTGGCGATCGGAGTGACCTTTTTCGCACAGCACGAGGGCCAATTGCTTCTCGCGCAACTACTCGCCCGCGACCTTCCTCCCGTCGCTCACCCTGGCACCTTTCCGTCCGGCGGAGTGAGTCGAGTGATCGTGGACTACGGGGTCATCATCGTGCTCGTGATCCTGCTGATCGGCACCTTGAGTCGCCAGTGGCGGGCCGGTTTGTGGATCGGTCTCGGTGCTTTCGCCACAATCGAAGGCTTCACTCGGGGATATCTGTTGCTGCACTGGATCACAGACATTTTTGCCGGCTACATCTTCGGGTGGATGCTCTTTCTCACGTTCGCAACTGCGGTGGCCGCGCTCGAGACGCGCACGTCGTTGTTCTCTGGCGCAAGACACGCAAGCAATGACAGAGATCGAATTTCGGGTGATGAGAGTCCTGGAGATCGAGTCGGTTGGGCATCCGGGTTAGATCACGGCTGAGCGACGTCGGCCGCTTCCCGCCGAGCGGTGTTGCGCGGGTGTTCACAGCGAAGTGGCTCGAGATCGTCGATCAGGTGCCAGGTGGTGTTGGTGCTGAGGTCGATGCCAGCGTCGCTCGCGTGCGGGAGGCTCCTACCGGAGCCGCGCTGGTCGAGCAGCACGATGCGGCCCTATGACGTGGGTCTGTTCGGGGAACGATAGCCCCAATCTGGCCGCACGGATAGAGGGGGATTCCCCCCACAGACTCGCGATCTCGATCGACCTAGGATCGAAGTAATGTGGGCGTCGCAACACGGGGCCCGATCAGATCAAGGAGGATCGGAATGTCAGGAAATAGGGCTGTTGCCTACAAGGAACCCGGCAAGGTCGAGGTCATCGACATCGACTATCCCACTTTCGAGCTAAAAGACGGACCGGGCGTCAATCCCGCCAACATCGGCCGCAAAGTGCCGCACGGCGCCATCATCCGCACTGTCGCCACCAACATCTGCGGCTCGGACCAGCACATGGTGCGCGGCCGAACCACTGCACCGGCTAACCTCGTGCTTGGTCACGAAATCACCGGTGAGGTCGTGGAAATCGGCCCAGGCGTCGAGTTCGTGAAGGTCGGCGATCTCGTCTCGGTGCCGTTCAACATCGCCTGCGGCCGCTGCCGTAATTGCAAAGAGCGCAAGACCGGAATTTGCCTGAATGTGAATCCGGATCGCCCAGGAAGCGCCTACGGATACGTCGACATGGGCGGCTGGGTGGGCGGTCAGGCCGAGTACGTGCTCGTGCCCTACGCGGACTGGAACCTGCTCGTTTTTCCCGATCGCGACCAGGCCATGGAGAAGATCATGGACCTCACAATGCTGTCCGATATCTTCCCCACCGGATTCCACGGCGCGGTCTCTGCCGGGGTGGGCGTCGGATCGACCGTGTACGTTGCGGGAGCCGGTCCCGTGGGGCTGGCAGCCGCGACATCCGCGATGCTGCTCGGTGCAGCAGCGGTGATCGTCGGCGACATGAACGCCGATCGCCTGGCCCAGGCGCGGAGTTTCGGGTGCGAGACAATCGATCTCTCCGTCGGTGAGATCGCCGACCAGATCGAGCAGATCTTGGGAGTGCGCGAGGTGGACTGCGGCGTCGACGCCGTCGGCTTCGAGGCCAAGGGCCACCACGGTGGCGGCGAGGCACCGGCAACGGTGCTCAATTCCCTGATGGACATCACTGCGGCGGGCGGCGCGATGGGCATCCCCGGGCTGTACGTGACCGGCGACCCGGGCGGCGTGGACGAAGCCGCCAAGACGGGTTCACTGTCCCTCAGCCTCGGCACCGGATGGGCGAAGTCGCTGTCATTCACGACCGGCCAGTGTCCGGTGATGAAGTACAACCGTGGGCTAATGATGGCGATCCTGAACGACCGAGTGCACATTGCACAGAATGTGAACGCCAAGGCGATCACTCTCGACGAGGCCCCGCGCGGATACGCCGAGTTCGATGCCGGAGCAGCGACGAAGTACGTGCTCAACCCGAATGGATACCTCGACGCCGCCTAGCGCCGAAGTGCAGGGTGGTCCCGGCGACCTCACGGTCGCCGGGACCGTTGTCGGGTCGGGCGCTCTGTCTGCCCCGACAGTCGCGGAGACCGAAGGCCGCGTACGCTGAAGGTCCGGCTGCACAGCGCGGCAGGGACCGAGGAGCTTTTCGTGAAGATCACCCACCTGCGGCATTTCGTGGCCGTCGCCGAGGAGCTGCACTTCGTGCGTGCGGCCGATTCGCTGGGTATCTCGCGTGCAAAGCTCGACTCGTCCATCCGGGCGCTGGAGGCCCAGGTCGGTTGCGATCTCTTCGACCGCCGCCAGGAATCGACGGCGCTCTCCGGCGCAGGAGTGGCGCTTCTCGAACAGGCCCGGAGCGAGCTCGCGGAATTCGATGAGCGGCCCCCTGCCCCCGCCGCTCCAGCCGGTGGCAAGGCGAAGGCTTCGAAGGGTACCGGTCGGGCACCGATAGTGAAGGGCGAGCCCCGCCCGTATAAGAACCGCCAATCGCGCTGATCGCGGGCGAGCACGAGGTTCGCTAGGAGGCGAGCACCTCGAGAATCGCCACGCCGTACTTGGCGAGCTTGTTCTCTCCCACGCCACTCATCGTGCCGAGCTCGGTGAGTGTGGTCGGAGTGCCGGTAGCGATTTCACGCAGGGTCGCATCGTGGAAGATCACGTAGGCCGGAACGCCCTGCTCCTTCGATTCCGCCGCCCGCCACACCCGCAGGCGCTCGAATACCGGCGCAGCACCCGCGGGCAGCTCGACGACCGGACCGCGACGCGACTTGGCCGGTCGCGCTGCCCGCTCGGGTTCACGGCGCAGCATCACCGGTCGCTGTCCGGCGAGCACGGTCGTGCTTGCCTCCGTCACGACGAGCGTGCCGTATTCGCCCTGCACCGCGAGGAGTCCCTGCGCGAGCAACTGCCGCACGACGCCCCGCCACTCCTGGTCGGTGAGCTCGGTACCGATACCAAAAGTCGACAGTGACGCATGGTCATTCTGGGTAATGCGGGCGGTGGAGCGCCCCAGCAGGATGTCCACGATCTGCCCCGCCCCGAACTTCTGGTTACGCTCGCGCTGCAGCCTCACGATCGTGGAGAGCAGTTTCTGGGCCGGCACAGTGCCATCCCACGATTCGGGGGGCGCGAGGCAGGTGTCGCAGTTACCGCAGGGCGTCGATTCCTCACCGAAGTACCCAAGGAGCTGCACCCGACGGCACTCGACGGTCTCGCAGAGGGCGAGCATCGCGTCGAGGTGCAGGCCGAGGCGGCGGCGGTGCTCCGCGTCACCCTCAGAGCCTTCGATCATGCGGCGCTGCTGCATGACATCCTGCAGCCCGTAGGCGAGCCAGGCGGTGGACGACAGGCCGTCACGACCGGCGCGTCCGGTTTCCTGGTAATAGCCCTCCACCGACTTCGGCAGGTCCAGGTGCGCCACGAACCGCACGTCGGGCTTGTCGATGCCCATCCCGAAGGCGATGGTGGCGACCATGACGATGCCGTCTTCGCGCAGGAACCGTGACTGGTTCGC
>JAYTTG010000498.1:0-3609 GCA_043745175.1 Microbacteriaceae bacterium | reverse complement strand
TTGCAATAGTAAGAGCCACGGGCCCCCAGTCTATCCAGTGCCGGTAGGTCCTATCGGGCCGCCGGGGAGGGTCGCCCGGAACCCGTACGTTCGGTAGGGCAGGCCGAAGCGCGCCCGGCCAGCCAGTGCGGGATCGGATGCCGCGAGCTCGCGCACCGCGGCGAGAGTGGCCGCCCGATCCGCAGGTGAGGCCGTGATGATGAAGCTGCGGGAGGCGACGAGGGCCACGAGTGACTCCCCGTCGATGTCGTTCTGCCAATCGGTCTCGAAAGTCTCCGTCACTTCAAACGGCTTCGGGATCTCGATCGTGCCGCGGATGAAGCGCTCCGCGTCGCTCGATCCCATGATTTCGCTCAGTCGCCGCACCCACGCGATCCTCTCGTCACGGATGTTCCACACCAGCGCAAGGGTGCCTCCGGGACGAAGTACCCTCGCGATCTCGACGGCTGCCCGCGCGGCATCCATCCAGTGCCAGGCCTGGGCGATCGTGACCAGGTCGACGCTCGCATCAGGCAGGGGGATGCTCTCCCCCGTTCCGCCGAGCGCGCGTAGTGTCGGGAGTCCGGCGGCGAGCCTCGCGCGCATCACGTCATCCGGCTCGACGGCGATCACGTCGAGGCCGCGCGCGACGAGGGATCGACTGAACTTACCCGTGCCCGCGCCGAGGTCGAGAACGGTGCGAGCGGCGGCCGGGAGCATCCAATCGACCACGGCGTCGGGATAACCGGGACGCGCCCGTTCGTACTCTCCCGCGGCGCGCCCGAAGGAATTAGCCTGCTCGACGGCGCGATTCTCATCCATCAGTTGTGTCCGCCCAGCCTGCTAAGGAAGGCGCCAAGGCCGGCGGGGGTGAGTTCGAATCCGATGGAGCGGGATGGATTGACCACCATGCCAGCCCCGGGCGGAATCGAGACGAGCAGCGAACGTCCGTCGATGGCCAGTGCGAACGCGGCGAGGTCGCCGAATTCCACGATCTGGTCAGCGTGGGTGAATACGGCGAGCATCGACGCTCCGCCGACGTCGAAGAGCACCGGCTGCAACTGCGCGAGGTTGTCAATCACCTGCGTGCCGCTCGGCACGATTATCGGGCTCGTCGCGAAGAGCTCGAGCACGTCGAGGGTGGTTGCGCGCCCCGCTTCGGCCAGCACGATCATTCGTTCGAGATCGGTCGGCTCCCGCACTGCCCTGACTTCCATGCTTCGACCCTAAGCTGCCCCGCTTTGGCCGCCGCCACGCGGCGTGCTCGCCCGGCACGGTCGTACGCACGTGAGACGATGCCGGGATGGCCCTCCACTTCACCGCGATCGACTTCGAGACCGCCAATTCCTCCGCCGCCTCCGCCTGCTCGGTCGGGCTGGTGAAGGTGCGCGACGGTATCATCGTCGACCGGGTGGCCTGGTTCATCCGCCCGCCCGCGGGATTCGATCACTTCACCGAACGTAACACCAGCATCCACGGCATCAGGGCGCCGGATGTCGCGGACGCGAAGTTCTGGAGCGAACAGCTTCCCGACCTCGTGGCATTCGCCGACAATGACTTCCTCGTCGCCCATAACGCCGGATTCGACATGGGCGTGATCTCCGCAGCGTGTCGGGCAAGCCTGATCGACATCCCCGACTTCCGCTACCTGTGCAGCCTGCAGGTGGCTCGAAAAACCTACAACCTCGACTCGTACCGCCTGCCCGTCGCCGCCATGGCGGCCGGGTTTGAGGACTTCGCCCACCACGACGCCCTCGCCGACTCGGAGGCGTGCGCCGCGATCGTGGTGCACGCCGCGAACCGGCACGGTGCAGAATCCATCGAAGAACTCGCACGCATCACCGGCTCGCGTCTCGGAGCGATCGGAACGGTAACGGCCAGCAGTCCGGCCACGAGTACGACAGCTGCCGCTCGTGCCTAGTTTTGCGGGAAACCGAGGTTGATTCCGCCGTGGCTTGGATCGAGCCAACGGCTGGTTATCGCCTTCTCGCGGGTGAAGAACTGGAAGCCCTGGATACCGTAAGCCTTCGAATCGCCGAACGACGAGTCCTTGAAACCACCGAACGAGTAATAGGCGACCGGCACCGGGATCGGCACGTTGATGCCGATCATGCCCACCTCGATCTCATTCTGGAAGCGGCGGGCCGCTCCCCCGTCGTTGGTGAAGATCGCGGTGCCGTTCCCGTACTGGCTGGCGTTGATGAGAGCCACGCCCTCGTCGTAGCTCTTCACCCGCACGATCGAGAGCACCGGTCCGAAGATCTCGTCGGTGTAGACCCGGGAGGCAGTGGACACATTGTCGATCAGGGTCGGGCCGAGCCAGAACCCGTTCGGGTCCCCATCCACCGTCACGCCGCGGCCGTCGACGACCACGGTCGCACCGTCCTCGGTCGCTAAGTCGATATAAGAGGCCACCTTGTCACGGTGCGCCTCGGTCACCAGCGGGCCCATGTCGCAGGAGCGTCGGCCGTCGCCGACGACCAGGGTGGCCATCCGCGCGGTGATCTTCTCGATCAGGTCGTCGGCCACCGGTTCGACGGCAACCAGCACCGAAATCGCCATGCAGCGCTCGCCGGCCGAGCCGAAGCCCGCGTTGATCGCGGCATCCGCAGTGAGGTCGAGGTCGGCATCCGGCAGCACGAGCATGTGGTTCTTGGCGCCGCCGAGAGCCTGCACGCGCTTGCCGTGGTGGGCCGCGGTTTCATAGATGTACTTGGCGATCGGGGTGGAGCCGACGAAGGAGATCGACTTGACGTCCGGGTGCTCGAGCAGGCCGTCGACCGCGACCTTGTCGCCGTGCAGCACATTGAACACGCCGTTCGGCAGTCCAGCTTCGGTGAACAGGGCGGCGAGCCAGTTGGCTGACGACGGGTCTTTCTCCGAGGGCTTCAGCACGACGGTATTGCCCGCTGCGATCGCGATCGGGAAGAACCACATCGGTACCATTGCCGGGAAGTTGAACGGGCTGATGATTCCGACGACTCCGAGCGGACCGCGGGTGGAGTAGACGTCGACACCGGTCGACACGTTCTCACTGAACTCACCCTTGATGATGTGCGGGAATCCGGTCGCGAGTTCCACGACCTCGAGGCCACGGGTGATCTCGCCAAGGGCGTCGGAGACGACCTTGCCGTGCTCAGAGGTGAGGATCTCCGCGAGTTCACCCTTGCGCTCATTGAGCAGCTCACGGAAACGAAAGATGACCTGCTGGCGCTTGGTGACAGACGTGTCACGCCAGGCCGGGAATGCGTCCTTGGCGGATGCGACGGCCTCGTCGATCTCGGTCGTGTCGGCGAGCGCCACATTCTTGGTCGCCACGCCGAGGGCGGGATCGAACACTGGGGAGGTACGACCGGAGGCGCTCACGCGCTCGGCGCCATCGATCCAGTGCGACACGACAGGGAGATGCGTCATGGTTTCTACTTTCTGCACGGTGTTGGGTTTTCTACCCTCCACGAGATCATCTCATCCCTCGTGGGCCTGTTGCGAAGCAGCTCGGGGAATGCATCGCGGCATGCTTACGACCCGCTGTTACTACCCGGTGTCACTGCCCGCTGTCACACTGGCTTCATGAACCCCATTCTCGCCCTCATCATCGGTTTCCTCATGGGAGCGGTACTCGGCACGGTG
>JAYTTG010000497.1:0-3610 GCA_043745175.1 Microbacteriaceae bacterium | reverse complement strand
ATCGACCTGGGAACCACCAACTCGGTGGTTTCCGTCCTCGAGGGTGGAGAACCCACCGTCATCACCAACGCCGAAGGCTTCCGCACGACCCCCTCCGTTGTGGCCTTCACAAAAGATGGAGAGGTGCTCGTCGGTGAGACCGCGAAGCGCCAGAACGTCACCAACGTCGACCGCACCATTTCGTCGGTCAAACGCCACATGGGCACCGACTGGACCGTCGACATCGACGGCAAGAAGTACACCCCGCAGGAGATCTCGGCCCGAATCCTCGCCAAGCTCAAGCGCGATGCGGAGCAGTACCTTGGCGAAACAGTGACCGATGCTGTGGTCACAGTGCCCGCCTACTTCAACGACGCCGAGCGCCAGGCCACGAAAGAGGCCGGCGAAATCGCCGGGCTCAACGTGCTTCGCATCATCAACGAGCCCACCGCGGCCGCCCTCGCCTACGGTCTCGACAAGGGAAAGGAAGACGAGCTCATCCTGGTCTTCGACCTCGGTGGGGGAACCTTCGACGTCTCGCTGCTCGAAGTGGGCAAAGACGATGACTTCTCCACCATTCAGGTGCGCTCCACCTCCGGCGACAATCGCCTCGGTGGTGACGACTGGGACCAGCGTGTCGTCGACTACCTGATCAAGCGCTTCAAGGACTCGACCGGTGTCGACGTCTCCGGCGACAAGATCGCCAAGCAGCGCCTCAAGGAGGCCTCGGAGCAGGCAAAGAAGGAACTCTCGAGCTCCATGAGCACGTCGATCCAGCTGCCATACCTCTCGCTCACGGAGAACGGCCCGGCCAACCTTGACGAGACGCTCACGCGCGCCAAGTTTGAAGAGCTCACCGCCGACCTGCTCGAGCGCACCCGCAAGCCCTTCACCGACGTCATCAAAGAGGCCGGGATCAAGGTCGCGGATGTCGCGCACGTCGTGCTGGTCGGTGGGTCGACCCGAATGCCCGCCGTTGTTGACCTCGTGAAGAAGCTCACCGGTGGCAAGGACCCGAACAAGGGCGTCAACCCGGACGAGGTCGTCGCCGTCGGCGCCGCTCTCCAGGCCGGCGTGCTGAAGGGCGAGCGCAAGGACGTTCTGCTCATCGACGTCACCCCCCTTAGCCTCGGAATCGAGACCAAGGGAGGCATCATGACCAAGCTCATCGAGCGCAACACGGCCATCCCCACCAAGCGCAGTGAGACCTTCACCACCGCAGACGACAACCAGCCGTCTGTCGCGATCCAGGTGTTCCAGGGCGAGCGCGAGTTCACCCGCGACAATAAAAACCTCGGAACCTTCGAGCTTCAGGGCATCGCCCCGGCTCCCCGGGGCATCCCGCAGGTCGAGGTGACTTTCGACATCGACGCCAACGGCATCGTGCACGTGTCCGCCAAGGACAAGGGCACCGGCAAAGAGCAGTCGATGACGATCACCGGCGGCTCGTCGCTGTCGAAGGACGACATCGAGCGCATGGTGCGCGAGGCAGAGGAGCACGCCGCGGAAGACAAGGCACGCCGCGCGACCGCCGAAACCCGTAACACCGCCGAGCAGCTCGCGTACTCCACCGACAAGCTCATCAAGGACAACGCCGAAAAGCTTCCGGATGATGTGAAGTCAGATGTGCAGGGCGATGTCGATGCCCTCAAGAGCGCCCTCGCCGGAGACGACGAGGCGGCGGTGAAGGCCGCCTTTGAGAAGCTGACCGAGAGCCAGCAGAAGCTCGGCGAGGCGATCTACTCCCAGGAGCAGGCCGCAGCGTCGGCCGAGGGTTCAGCCGACGGCGAGCAGGCACCGGCGGCGGACGACGAAGACATCGTGGACGCAGAGGTCGTCGAAGACGAGCCGGAAGCAAGCGACAAGCCCGACACCGGTAAGCCAAGTTCTGACAAGCCGGGTACTGACAAGCCACGGGGCAAGAAGTAGCGCTGATGGCAGCCAACAAGAATCCGAAGCCGGGCAAGGGCAAGGGCGATCCGGAGGAGCCGGACAACGGTGCCTCCTCGGAGGGATTCGAAGGACCGGATGTCGAGACGTCGTTCAGCGACGACGATCTCGCCTTCCTGGCCGGAGATTCCGACGCCGCGGCGAACAGCCAGGCAACCAAGGACCCTGCCGCTGAGATCCTGGGGGATCTCAAGCGGGTGCAGGCCGAGTTTGCCAACTACCGGAAGCGTGTCGAGCGCGATCGGGAAGCGAATCGGGAGGCGAACATCGCCGAGGTGGTGAAGTCCCTGCTTCCCGTGTTCGACGACCTCTCGCTCGCGGAGGCGCATGGCGACCTCGCCGAGGGACCGATGGTGGTGATCGTGGCCAAGCTGCGCGCGAGTCTAGAGAAATTCGGGCTCACCGTCGTGGGGGAGAAGGGCGATGTATTCGACCCTCACCAGCACGAGGCGCTTGTGCAGTTGCCGACACCGGGAGTGACGGTCAACACCGTCGCCGACGTGATCGCTCCGGGCTACAAGCTCGGTGAACGCCTGCTGCGTCCCGCAAAGGTCGCGGTCGCGGTTCCCGCAGAATAGAACCAGTTGCCGATCGAGTGGCATGATCGTGACGGATCATGCCACTCGATCACCGACTGAGTATGAAAGGAGGCGCCTGTGGCCAGCCAGGATTGGTTTGACAAAGATTTTTACGCCGTTCTCGGCGTCTCCAAGGACGTTTCCGCGGCTGACCTCAAGAAGGCCTATCGCAAGCTCGCGCGCAAGTACCACCCGGATTCCAACCCCGGTAACGCTGCGGCCGAGTCGAAGTTCAAGGAAATCAGCGAGGCGAACTCTGTACTCGTGGATGCCGAGCAGCGCAAAGAATACGACCAGATGCGGGCCATGGGCCCCGGCCGTGCACGCTTTACCTCCGGAGCCGCCGGCCAGAATGCTGGCTTCGAGGATGTGTTCGGCGGAATGTTCGGCCAGGGCGGCCAGCGCGGCGGGCAGCGCTCCGGTGGCTCGGGTGGTTTCGACGACATCTTCAGCGGAATGTTCGGCCAGGGCGGGTTCGGCCAGTCCTCCGGCGGCTTCCGCGGAGCCGGCGGCCCCACGAAGGGCCGAGACCAGACCGCGGGTACCACTCTCGACTTCCTCACCGCCATCAACGGCGACACCGTCAAGCTGCAGCCCGCCGAGGGCAAGCCGATCAGCGTGAAGATCCCGGCCGGCGTGAGCGATGGGCAGAAAATCCGTCTCAAGGGCAAAGGCGAGCAGAGTTTCGACGGCGGGCCAGCCGGTGACCTGACCCTCACCGTGACCGTGCGTCGCCATCCGGTGTTCGAACGCGACGGACTCAATCTGCGCGTGGATGTGCCGGTCACCTTCACCGAGGCGACGCTTGGCGCGACCATCGAAGTTCCGACCCTCGGCGGCGAGCCCGTGAAGTTGCGGGTCGCGGCGGGCACCCCATCCGGGCGAGTGTTGCGCGTGAAAGGTCGCGGCGTCAGCACGGACAAGGGCGTTGGCGACCTGTTGGCGACCGTGCAGGTGGCCGTGCCCTCGCACCTGACAACGGATGCTCGCGAGGCCCTCGAGAAGTTCGCCTCCCTGCAGCCCGACGAGAACCCCCGCGCCGACCTGATCGCCAAGTCGCGGGCCTGAGCGGAGAGACACAGCAATGGAAGCGACCGATCCGG
>JAYTTG010000496.1:0-3613 GCA_043745175.1 Microbacteriaceae bacterium | reverse complement strand
TCCAACTCCACCAGCCTGCTCGACGAACTGCTCGGAGACCCGGAACTCTCACCTCAGCAGGTGGCGATGCTCCAGGCATCCATCCGCGAGAGCGGTGCAGTCGAGCATGTAGAACGCATCATTGATCACAACGTCACACTCGCGATCACCGCGATCGAAAATGCCCCGCTCAGCGCGGCGTCGAAGCAGCAATTGATTCGGCTCGCCGACACCGTGATCAAACGATCCGCCTAAGACGCGGAAGTCCGCTAGAAGCCGAGCGCCTGCGCGACTCGTCGCACCTCGGCCTTGCGCCCGGCGCGGAGAGCGTCGATCGGGGGGATGCCGAGGCTCTCCTCCTCGGTGAGCAGCCAGTGCATCGCCTCGTCGTCGCTGTACCCACTGTCATGAAGCACTACAAGGGTTCCGCGCAGCTCCGGAAGCGGCTCGCCGTCGCGGATGAAGGACTCCGGTACTTTCCAGACGCCGTCGAACTTCGAGGCAAGGAGGCTGCGGTCTTCGATGAGCCGACGCACCTTACTCACGCCGATGCCGAGGATGTCGACGAGTTCGGGGAGGGTGAGCCAGCGGGTGTCCGAAGCAGTAGTCACGCTTGCAATGCTGCCAGAAGTGCGGCCTCGTGCAAACTTCAGTTTTTTATTTCGAATCCGTTAACTCAAATAACATCCGTCACGCTAATTGACACAGTTATAGATCTGTGTCACCGTTCTCTGATGGCGTGTCGCCGTTTCTGGGGTGCGGGACATATCTCGGGGGCGAGAGATAGACGAGGTTTTAGCATGACGAACTCTTTCGAACCGCGCGGGGACCGCGCGAGCCGGCGGCAGGGCAGCCGGGCCAATCAGGGCAAACTTGTCCGCGGTCTCGTGAACACTATTCCGATCGTGCTCGCCGGCTCCATGGCGATTACCCTCAATGTGACTGGCCCGGTGCACTCCACCGACCTGCGGCGCGAAAAGCCGCGGTCTACGCCGATAGAGCTCGGCAAGAGCATCCGCGACGCGTTCACCGCCGCCGCCCGAGCCGCAAGCAACCCCGTGGCCGTCCCCGTTTCGCAGGCCAGCACCATCGTGGCCGCCGCGCCCGCCAGCTATAGGGTCGTGGCCGGCGATACGATCTCGAGCATCGCCGGGCGCTACGGCGTGGCCACCGCCTCTGTTCTCGCTCTCAACGGCCTCGGCTGGAAATCAGTGATTTTTGCCGGCCAGACCCTGAAGCTGAGCAAGAGCGGGCCAGTGTCTGCAGTCGCTCCCGTCGCCTCCACCTCAACGAGCCGTTACACCATCCAGAAGGGCGACTCGATCGGCGGGATTGCTGCACAGTTCGGGCTCGCCACACAAACCCTGCTGAGCGCAAACGGGCTGGCCTGGACGAGCATCATCTACCCCGGCCAGACACTTGCCATCCCGGGATCGACGGGTGTGGCCTCCGTTACCCCCGCAAGCCAAGTGCGCATCGTGGAAGCTCCCTCTGCCGTCGCGCCGCACAGCACCCCGGTGACTTACACGATTGCAAGCGGTGACACCATCGCCAATATCGCGTCGAAATTCAATGTGACCTCCCAGGCCATCCTCACTGCTAATAACCTCACCTGGTCGAGCATCATCTACGGCGGCCACACCCTCGTCGTCCCGACCGCTGTCTCCCTCGTCCCCGCTTCGCCGAGTGCCGTCGTGCCTCTCAGCCGCGAAATGGCCACCAATGCGCGCACCATCGTCTCCGTCGGCCGCTCCCTCGGCGTGCCGGAGTATGGCCTGGTCGTAGCCCTCGCCGCGGCGGCGCAAGAGTCGGGCCTCCGCAACCTGACCTACGGTGACCGCGACTCGATCGGCATCTTCCAGCAGCGTCAGAGCACCGGCTGGGGTACTCCAGCGCAAATTCTGGAGCCCACGTACGCGGCTCGGCTGTTTTTTGGTGGGCCGAAGAATCCCAACGCCGCGAACACTCGGGGGCTTCTCGACATCCCGGGCTGGCAGGCCAAATCTGTGACTGACGCGGCCCAGGCGGTGCAGTTGTCCGGCTTCCCCGCCGCGTACGCAAAATGGGAGACCTCGGCTCGATCCTGGCTCGCGGCAATCAAGTAGCCAGCGAGAGATAACGATTGCGCTTACCAGCGCGTTCGAAGCCTCCGCATCACGGTGTTTTAGCCGCAAGATTCACCGGTCGATCCCTAGACTCGACCAGTGACCACCAGTAGTAGCGACCCTCTGATCGGACGTCTCATCGACGGCCGGTACCAGGTGCGCTCACGCATTGCCCGCGGAGGCATGGCTACGGTGTATCTCGCCACCGACCTCCGTCTCGAGCGGCGCGTCGCGATCAAGGTCATGCACGGTCACCTTGCCGACGATTCACAATACAAGGCGCGTTTCATCCAGGAGGCGCGCTCGGCCGCGCGACTGGCGCATCCGAACGTCGTGAACGTCTATGACCAGGGGCAGGACGGCGAGACCGCCTACCTGGTGATGGAATATCTGCCGGGCATCACGCTGCGCGACCTGCTGGTGGAACATAAGGTGCTCACCACGATGCAGGCGATGGACATCATGGAGGCGATCCTCTCCGGGCTCGCCGCCGCGCACAAGAACGGCATTGTGCACCGTGATCTCAAACCGGAGAATGTGCTTCTCGCGGACGACGGGCGCATCAAAATCGGCGACTTCGGGCTCGCACGCGCGGCATCCGCCAACACGGCGACCGGCAACGCCCTCCTCGGCACGATCGCCTACCTCTCCCCTGAGCTCGTGACCCGCGGTGTGGCCGACACCCGCAGCGACATCTATGCCGTCGGCATCATGCTTTACGAGATGCTGGCTGGTGAGCAGCCGTTCAAGGGCGAGCAAGCTTTCCAAATCGCGCACCAGCACGCCAACGACACCGTGCCGACACCGAGCACCAAGAACCCACGCGTGCCCGCTGAGCTTGACGAGCTGGTGTTGTGGGCCACTGCCCGGGATCCCGACCAGCGTCCCCGCGACGCGAAGGCCATGCTCGACCAGCTTCATGAGACGGAAGCGCTGTTGCGGCTCGATGAGCCTGCCACCGCGGCCACCGCTCTCCAGCGCACGATGATCATGCCCTCCGCAGTCGCCTCGCCGTCCAGCACCGGCGACACCCAGATCCTCACGCCGAAGGTTCGGCATCGCACCGGTCCGATTCTCACGGAGACCGCCAACACCCTCGCGATGAAGAGCGACCGGAGGCGAAGCAGGGGATTCTGGCTGTTCGCCCTCGTCATTCTCATCGCCGCTCTCGTCGGCGGCACCGCCTGGTACTTCGGCACGGGACCCGGGGCGCAGGTTGCGATCCCCGATCTCGCCGGGCAGACACCCGCCGCGGCATCCGCGGCGCTCACCCGGCTCGGGCTCACCGTCAACCCCAAAAACGGTGCGACACCGTCGCTTACCGTGCCGAAAGACTCCGTTGCGGAGAGCACTCCGTCCATCGGGACCCGTGTGGCCAAAGACAGCCAAGTCACTCTGCTGATCTCTAGTGGGCCAAGGAACATCGCCGTTCCCACGCTGGTGGGCGAGGCGCAGAACGCCGCCATCCAGAAGATCAAGGACGCCCGCTTCCGCTACGAATCGAAGGGCTCATCGAAGCAGTTCGACGC
>JAYTTG010000495.1:0-3624 GCA_043745175.1 Microbacteriaceae bacterium | reverse complement strand
GAGGTCACACCCTCAGATGCCGTCTATGTCCGGGACCGCCTGGAGACCGATGCGATCGGTGCCGCACGCGCCGGGCTCCAGGGCGTGTGGCTCAACCGGAGCGGAGGCGCCGCCGCCGAGGAGGCGGCTGCTGCGACATCCGGAGTGTCGATCATCCGGTCGCTCGACGAATTGTTGCCTCTACTCATCTGACGGGTTTCGGCCAGAGGACATTCGGAGGGCGTGTCACGCATCGCGCGCTGGCAGGCTGGCCACTGGCCGAGCCGTGGGAAATTCTTCTCGGCAGCAAATGGACCAGCGGGCTGGCCCATTCATTGAACGGGGGCGATTGTGACCGCTGTCGACGGTGGTGGTGGCTGTAGCTGTGGTGGTGGCAGTGGGGTGCCGGGATTACCCACACCGCATGGCCCGGACGACCAAATGCCACTTCCTGACCCCGCATTTCGAACCCTCGCCGTGGCCGTCGAGCCAGAGGCACCAATCCGCCACCGACTCCGACCGATCGCCCTTGCCCATCGGCACCGGTCGGGTGCGCGGTCCTGAGCAGGGCTGGGGCGCTCCAGTGCAGACCAGGGTGTGGCGGTCGACAACCGCCGGGTTCTATTAGCCACCCATCATGCTGTACGTCATGAGCGGACCCTGAGCAGGAGGAGCAATGCATTTCTCGGGCTGGCCATAGCGCCCAAGAAAACTCTGCCGGCGCTCACTCGATGTAACGCCTGCCGTTTGCACGACAGGAGCTACACCAAGTGAGGGGCAGGACTACTCAGACACCTGAATGGGCGTGGGCTGCTCGGCGAAGACGATACCGTGCAGCGTTGTCAGCATGGAGCGAGTGGCATCGACCTCGTGCGCTCGCCGCTCCGGTGTCCAACCGAGGCTCTCGCCGATCACGGTGGCGAATTCCTCGACCAATTCGCTGGTCACCGCGCCGGTGAACGCCAGGTCGGTGCGACGCAGAAGCACGTCGTCGAGGTGAACAACACTTTCAGATCGCGCGAGGTAACCGAGCTCGGCCGTCGTGTAGAGATCGGTCGTGGTCAGCGGAGCGTCGACACCAGCGCTGATCGCCGCGATCACGTCGGTCGCACGTGTGCCATAGCGCGTGAGCAACTGCGCGACCCGCGAGCGATTCACGTCCGTGGCGTGAGCGTGAATCCAGGCGTTTCGCGCGGTTTCGCTGGTCGGGAAGCCCGCGCCACCGCCAATCGCCATCGTGGTGGTGAAGGTCGTTCGCTCACGCTTCAGCAGCGCAAGCACGTCATTCGTCATGTGCTCGCCGAACGCACGGAACGTGGTCCACTTTCCGCCCACCAGACTCAGAAGAGGAGAGCCGCCAAAACTGCCCTTCTCGATGCGATAGTCGCGAGAAACGAAACCGGGGGTCTCGTCGTCGTGGCGAGGCAGCGGTCGGATGCCCGCATAGGTAAAGATGATTTGCGAGCGATCGATTGCCACGTCCGGGAAAATGTGGGATACGAGTTTGAAAAAATACTCGGTGTCGTCGTCGGTCTCGATCATCGGGTCTCGCGGATCGGCATCCACGTCTGTGGTGCCCACGAGCACGCGTCCCTTGATCGGGCAGATCAGGACAATCCGACCGTCGTCATTTTCAAAGAACAGCTCGCGCCCCTTGGTCGCCGCCAACAGCGCCGGGTTGTCGAGCACAATGTGCGAGCCCTTCGTGCCTCCCATGAACGTCGTCGGTGTACCGAGGGCATCGTTGGTGAGATCGGTCCAGGGTCCCGTGGTGTTGACAATCACATCGGCAGTGAGCACGAATTCTTCGCCGTACAGACGATCGCGCACCAGCACTCCGCCTGCGCCCTGAACGGACTTCGCTGCACCGATCGCTTCGACATAGTTGGCGCTGCGACCGCCGGCAACCACGCCATCCAGCAGCACATCCAGCCCGAGTCGCTCGGGGTTATTCATCGCCGCGTCGTAATAGGTGGCTGTGTACTTGAGGTTCGGATTGAGGGCCGGCTGGTCGGCAAGCGACTTGCGGCGGCCGTGGAACTGGTGGCGCGGCACGCTGCCACCATCACGAGAGAAGGAGTCATAAAGCAGGAGTCCCACCTTGATCAGCAGGGCACCACGCTCGGTGGTCGTGCTCTGCTTATGGGTAAGAAACCGCAGTGGCGCGGCAGTGATCCCCGAAAACGTGGAAAAAATCGGAATCGTAGTTTGTAAAGGCTTGACGTAATGCGGCGCCGTCTTCAGTAACCGGTTGCGCTCCTGCACTGCCTCCTGCACGAGTCGGAACTCGCCGTTTTCAAGGTATCGGATGCCGCCGTGAATCATGTGGGACGACGCGGCTGAGGCGCCCGACATGTAGTCGCCGCGCTCGATGAGAGTGACGTTGACGCCCTGTAGGGCGAGATCGCGGAATGTTGCTGCACCGTTTATGCCTCCTCCAATCACCAGCACCTGGGAATGCGGGTGCTCAGTAAGGGAAACGACATCGGTTCGGGGGGTTGAAGTGGTCATAAACTGATACTCCCCTCAGCGGGAGACTTTGCATGATTCATGAACGGATGTGCAGGTGAACTTCTCAGAAAGCAACGGTGACAGCCGCACCGTTGATGCCCTGCGCGCTGCTCATCTCTACTACATCCAGAACTTGACGATGGATGCCATCGCCTCCGAGCTGCGCATCTCGCGGTCATCCATCAGCCGCCTCATTTCATTTGCCCGGGATTCCGGGCTTGTAGAGATCCGGCTGCACTCGCCGCTCGATCAGCCCACCCAACTGCAGCACCAGCTGCACGATCGATTCGGGCTCACCGCCCACATTATTCCGGCCGGTGATGCTGCGACCGAAGTCGACCGACTTGACCGGGTCGCCCTCTCCGCTGCACGAATTCTCACCGATTTCATCGACTCAACGATGATCCTGGGCATAGCGTGGGGTTCTACTCTCGCATCGGTGAGCCGCCACCTCGTGCGCAAGCCCGTGCGTAACACGCAGGTCGTGCAGCTCAACGGTGCGGGCAACGCACACACCACCGGCCTTGTTTACGCGAGTGAAATCATCGGACGCTTTGGCGCCGCCTTCGGCGCAACGGTGCAGCAGTTTCCGGTTCCCGCGTTCTTCGACGACCCGGCAACCAAAGACGCCCTGTGGCGGGAGCGAAGCACCGCGCGCGTGCTCGCCGTACAGAGGCGAATGGATGTCGCGATCTTCGGCATCGGATCCCCCAATGCCGATGTGAGAAGCCACGTGTACGCCGGCGGATACCTCGACCAGGCCGACTACGACGACCTTGCCCGCTCCCAGGTAGTCGGCGATATCGCCACGATGTTTTTTCGTGCAGACGGAAGCTACGACGACATCCCGCTGAACGCGCGGTCGAGCGGACCAGGGTTCGACGTGCTCAAGCGGGTACCGCGCCGCATTGCGGTCGTCTCAGGCCAGGCGAAGCTCCCGGCACTGCGTGGCGCCGTCGCGACCGGGGTCATCACCGACCTGATCGTCGACGAGGTGACGGCCGGCCAGCTGGCCTCCATGGGGTGACGACACAGGGAATTTCCCCGCTCTCGAGACGTTGGATAGAATGAAGAAAAGTACGTGCTCCGGGGTCGGTGAAAGTCCGAACCGGCGGTGACAGTCCGCGACCCGTG
>JAYTTG010000494.1:0-3627 GCA_043745175.1 Microbacteriaceae bacterium | reverse complement strand
TTGCCGAGATCCACGTGGATGTCGCTGGCCCAGTGGATCGGGTCGTAGGGGATGCGCAGGTCGGAGAAGATCTCCTGGTAGAAATCGCGCTGGCCGATAAGGAGCTCGTGGACCTTCTTGAGGAACTCGCCGGAGCCGGCACCCTGGATGACGCGGTGGTCGTAGGTGGAGGTGAGTGTGATCGTCTTGCCGATGCCGAGATCGGAGAGAGTCGTGAGCGCCATGCCCTGGAACTCGGCGGGGTATTCTAGGGCGCCTGCCCCGATGATGGCGCCCGCTCCCTTCATGAGGCGGGGAACGGAATGTTCCGTGCCGATGCCGCCAGGGTTAGTGAGGGAGATGGTGTTACCGGCATAGTCGGCGGCCGTGAGCTTATTAGAGCGGGCACGGGTGACGACGTCTTCATACGCGACGAGAAACTCCTGGAAGCTCATCGACTCGGTGTTTTTGATCCCGGGCACGAGCAGGGCACGCGTGCCATCGGGCTTGGGGAGGTCGATCGCGATCGCGAGGTTGATGTGCGCCGGGGCGACGACCGATGGCTTGCCGTCGATCTCGTCGTAGAACACGTTCTGGCTCGGGAACTCCTTGAGCGTCTGCACAAGCGCCCAAGCGATGAGGTGGGTGAACGACACCTTGCCGCCGCGGGCGCGCTTGAGGTGGTTGTTGATCACGATGCGGTTGTCGATGAGAAGCTTTGCCGGGATCGTGCGCACGCTCGTCGCCGTTGGCACGGTGAGACTGGCGTCCATGTTCGCCGCGAGCGACTTGGACATGCCCTTGAGCGTCGACACAACGTCTTGGCGCTCGGAGCTCGCGAGATCCGTAGTCGCGGCCGTCGCCGGCTGGGGGAGTGACGCGGGCGCCTGGGCCGGAATGGGCTGCGGCTTTGGTTGAAGGGACGTCGTGCGTGCGACGGGCTGGCTGCCGGTGATGGCGGGGGGCTCAATCGGCGCCACATCGACCGGTGCCGGCGGGGCGACAGGTTCTGCAGGGGCGGACGGTTCGGCTGGTGCGCTGGGTTCGGCGGGAGCGGTGGGCGGGGTGGGGGCGGGGGGAGTGGAGGACGCTTCTCCCGTGGTCTGGTGATAACTCTCCAGAATCGGCCACCACGACTGGTCTACCGAATTGCGGTCGGCGATAAACCGTTCGTACATCTCATCTACGAGCCACTCGTTCGCTCCGAATTCGCCGGAGGAACCGTCTTCGGATGCCACTCCGGTCACTTGGCTAGACACGGCTGATCGCCCACTCTCTTGTGAATTGCTCTAGTTCTTGCGCACCACTTCGGTGACGCGGCCTCGGATTTCTCGCTGGCCACAGACGAGTCAAGCTTAATCGCATTGGAGCGGCCAACCGACTCGGACCGTGAGGGATTACCCTGAAAGCCATGGAGTTTTACGAGACGACGCCGACGCACGACCTCACCTATTCCGACGTGTTCCTTGTGCCGGGCCACTCGGATGTCGGCAGCCGTCTCGGGGTGTCACTCGCGCCGCAGGACGGCACCGGAGCCACCATTCCGATCGTCTCTGCGAACATGAACTCGGTGACCGGGCCGCGTCTCGCCGCGAGCCTCGCCCGTCGCGGCGGACTCGCCGTGCTGCCGCAGGACCTGCACCTGCAAGACCTGGATGCTGCCATCCGCTGGGTCAAGGCGCAACCGGTGGCATTCGATACCCCGCTGTTCCTCTCCGGAGGGCAGACGGTGGCCGAAGCGCTGCGCCAGATGCCGCCGATCGGCGGCCAGGGAATCGTCATCACCGACGTGCACGGCGGGTACCTCGGGTGCATCTCGGCGCTCCGTCTCGGTACCGCGCTGCCCGATGCGCGCCTTGGTGACCTGCTGCACGGCCAGCTTGCCTCAATCGATGCGGACGACGTGACGGATGCGCGCGCCGCCTTCGACCTGATGGTCGCCGCAGGCCTCGAATTCGCCCCTGTCCTGCACCACGGTGCCGTCATCGGCACGCTCAGTCGAACGAGTGCCCTGCGCTCAACGCTCTACCAGCCCGCCCTGGATGCCGATGGGCGTCTGCGCGTCGCCGCGGCGGTCGGTATTACCGGGGATGTCGCGGGAAAGGCCGCCGCGCTGGCTGCGGCAGGCATCGACGTGCTGGTAATCGACACCGCCCACGGACATCAGGAGGGCATGCTGCGCGCCATTCGCAGCGTCAAGGCGCTAGGGCTTTCCGTACCGATCGTCGCCGGCAACGTTGTAACGAGCGCTGCCGTGAAAGATCTGGTGAACGCGGGTGCGGACATCGTCAAGGTGGGGGTCGGCCCCGGCGCCATGTGCACGACTCGCATGATGACTGCGGTCGGGCGCCCTCAGTTCTCTGCTGTTCTCGAGACGGCCGCGACCGCTCGCCAACTCGGCGCTCACGTGTGGGCGGACGGAGGGGTGCGATACCCGCGGGATGTGGCGCTTGCGCTCGCCGCCGGCGCCGCATCCGTCATGATCGGATCCTGGTTCGCCGGCACGATCGAGGCACCGGGAACACTCGAGACGGATGCCACCGGTCGGCTCTACAAGGAGAGTTGGGGCATGGCGTCCACCAAGGCTGTTCACGATCGCTTCGATCGACTCGACCCGTACGAGTTGGCTCGCAAGACGCTTTTCGCGGAAGGAATCTCGTCGTCGAAGATCTACCTCGATCCGCTACGCCCCTCGGTCGAGGACCTGCTCGACATGATCACCTCGGGGGTGCGATCGTCATTGACCTACGCGGGGGCTTCGAACCTCGCCGACTTCCACGAGCGGGCACTGGTGGGGATCCAGTCGGCGGCGGGATATGAGGAGGGCAAGGCGCTTCCGGTCAGTTGGTAGGCGCCGTCCCGTACACTTATTCGAATAATGGACGACCCCCCTTCATGGCGCCGTGCCCCTTTCGCCCCTGTTGGCGACATCGCCGCTCGTGGTGATGCCCGTGTATGAGTTGGTCATGCTCGGAGTCGGACTCCTGCTCACCGTCGGTACCGGTTTCTTTGTCGCCTCCGAGTTCTCGCTGGTCAATCTCAATCGATCTGATCTCGAGTCCCGGCTCGCGCGGGGCGAAAAGCGCCTCGGCCTCACCATCGGCGCGCTCAAGGTCACGTCGACCCATCTCTCGAGCGCCCAGCTCGGTATTACCCTCACGACCCTTCTCACGGGGTACACGATGGAACCAGCGATTGGTGCGCTTCTCTCCAGGCCGCTCGGTGCGGTTGGCCTCTCGACCGCGCTGACCGCCGTGGTCGCCTCGGCACTAGCGATCATCGCCGCGACCCTTATCTCGATGATCGTGGGGGAACTGGTGCCGAAGAACTTGGCCCTCGCGCTTCCGCTGCCGACCGCCAAGCTTGTGATTCCCTTCCAGGTGGGGTTCACGGCGGTGTTCCGTCCGTTCGTGACACTGCTCAACAACACTGCCAACGTGATCCTCCGGTCGATCGGGATCGTGCCGAAAGAGGAGCTCTCGTCGGCACGGACGGCAGAGGAACTGCGCTCTCTCGTGCGTCGATCGGCCACCGAAGGCAGCCTTGACCGCGATACGGCGACTCTGCTCGCCCGCACTCTCGTTTTCAGCGAACACATCGCCGCCGACGTGATGACACCGCGGCCGCGCGTCTCCAGTGTTGATCGCT
>JAYTTG010000493.1:0-3631 GCA_043745175.1 Microbacteriaceae bacterium | reverse complement strand
TTTCGGTCACTGGGGGTCCTTTACTCGAGTGAGGGCGTCCCGAATAAAGCCGGCCGTCTGTTCGGGGGTGACGTCGCCGATCCAGGCCCCCATGGCGGCCTCCGATCCGGCAAGATACTTCAGTTTGCTTTCTGCCCGGCGGGGCGAGGTGACCTGCAGCATCAGGCGGATGTCGTCACGACCGGTCGTGACCGGTGCCTGGTGCCACGCCGCGATGTAGGGAGTCGGAGTGTCATAGAGCTCGTCAATGCCGCGCAGCAGTCGCAGGTAGAGCCCGGCGAGCTCATCGCGCTCCCCGGTCGAGGTGGCCGCGAAGTCGGGCACGTGCCGATGCGGCAGCAGATGAACCTCGATGGGCCAGCGAGCGGCGAAGGGCACGAACGCCGTCCAGTGCTCGCCGCGCAGAACAACCCGCTCAGACGCAGACTCGAACTCGAGGATCGAGGCGAACAGGCCCGGTCCGAAGCGGGCGATCGAGTCGAGCAGACGGGCCGTGCGCGGCGTGATGTACGGGTAGGCGTAGATCTGGCCGTGCGGATGCCGCAGGGTGACGCCGATGGCCTCCCCGCGGTTTTCGAATGGGAAGACCTGTTGCACGCCGGGAAGCGCCGACAGGGCCTCCGTGCGGTCGGCCCAGGCCTCGATCACCGTGCGGGCGCGGGAGCGGCTCACGCTACCGAAAGCTCCCTCGTGTTCGGGGCTGAACGAAACAACCTCACAGCGCCCAATCGAGGGCAGGCTGCGGCCGAGACCGATGCTGGTGAGCTCGGCGCTGGTGAAAACGGCCCCGATATTCGGTGCTATTTCCGGGCCGAAGCTCGGGGAACGATTCTCAAAGACGGCGACGTCGTAGTCATCCGGAATCTCCGAGGGGTTCGCGGCGCTCGCCGGCGCGAGTGGATCCTGGTCTGACGGTGGCAGGAATACGCGATTCTGGCGGGCCGCGGCAATAGAAATCCACTCACCGGTGAGTGGATCCTGGCGCATACGTGCGCTGTCGGGCCGCGGATCGAGGTGACGGGCATCTGGAGCGCGATCTGGAGTGAGTGTCGTGTCGGCATCGTCGAAATAGATGAGCTCACGACCGTCGGCCAGCCGGTATTCGCGTTTGATGATCGATGGCATAGCGACTCTCTGCAGGCGAATCGGGGTGGCATATCGAAGACTCGAGTTTCGAAACCAAAGAAACGATACCTTTTATTGACAAGAAAACACAAGTAATCGAAGATAAGCCCATGCCTGATCCGAGATCCAGCCCGCCTGCAGCGGCCCGTCGGGAGCGGATACTGTCAATAATCGAGGAGCGCGGGTTCGCGAAGGTGGCGCAACTAAGTCATCTCTTCGATATTTCGGAGGTCACCGTGCGCTCCGATCTCGATGCTCTCGCTGAGGCTAACGCTGTCCACCGCGTGCATGGCGGGGCAGTGACAGGCAGCGGCGGAGTCATCGTGGGCCGACACGGCGGCCTCGAGCGCCCGTTCGAGCAGTCCATGCTCGCGGGTCCGCAGGAGAAGGCGCGCATTGGGCGTGAAGCCGCGGCACTCGTGCAGTCCCACCAGGCCATCGTGCTGGACGTCGGTACCACGACCACCGCAATCGCGTCGGCTCTCCGTGACCGCGACGACCTTCAGGGTGTTGTTGTCATCACCAACGCGCTGAATATCGCGCTGCTGCTCGAACCTGTGATCCCGCGATTCACCGTGGTTGTCACCGGGGGCACCGTGCGCCCGCTGCAGCATTCACTCGTCGACCCGCTCGCCGGCGTGGTGTTCGACCGCATCCGAGCCGACCTTGCTTTCATCGGCTGCAGCGGGGTGGATGCTGTCTCGGGCATTACCAACGTCAACCTGCCGGAGGCGGACCTCAAGCGACGGATGCTCGAGGCATCCGCCCGCTGTATCGTGGTGGCCGACAGCTCCAAGCTCGGTATCACCCAGCTGAGTCGCGTTGCGCCGATCGACGAGATAGACACCCTCATCACCGGGGCAGAGGCGGACGCGAACGAGCTCGGGCTGCTCGCGGCCACAGGTCTCCACATCGTTCTGGCTCGCTAGGCTGGCCGCATGCGTGCCCCCACCGGAGTTCAGTTCGTCCTCTCGAAGTCCACCCCGCACGGCGAGGCGGTCGCCGTAATCACCGAGGTCGCCGCATCGCTACGGGTGCTGTCGATCGGCGGCATCGACCTCACCGAGCCCTATGCCGAACACGCGGTGCCGCCATTCGGCGATGGCATCGTGCTCGTGCCCTGGCCCAATCGTGTCGAAGACGGCCTGTGGATTCACGAGGGCTCAGCGCAGCTACTGGACATCACCGAACCCGCACTGCACAACGCCCTGCACGGGCTGCTGCGGGACCGCCCGTACACGGTGGTGGAACGCACTCCGGATGCCGTGACGCTGGCTGCGACGGTGCATCCGACCCGTGGCTATTGCTTCATCCTTGACACGACGGTGCGCTACGAGCTTGTGGACGACGGTATCCGCGTGACCCACGGCGTGGTCAATGTGGGTGAGACCAGCGCGCCGTATGCGGTTGGAACGCATCCGTTCCTGCGCCTCGGCAACGTGCCGACCTACGAGCTCACCCTGGCGGTGGCCGCCGGAACCCGTTTTGAGACGGATGCCCGGCTCAACCCGATCCGCGAGAGCTCGGTCGACGGTACAGGCTATGACCTGCGCGCCGGCCGGCTGGTGGCCGACCTCGATCTCGACGATGCCTTCGGCGGAGTCACCTCGGTGGACGGGGTGAGCCACCACCGCCTCACCGCGCCGGACGGACGTTTCGTGGAGCTGTGGCAAGAATCCGATTTCGCCTATGTGCAGGTGTTCACCACCCGCATCTTTCCGAAGGATGGCGGTCTCGGTACGGCGATCGCCGTCGAACCGATGACCGCTCCGCCCAACGCCTTCAACAGCGGGCAGGGCCTGCGCTGGCTCGAACCGGGCGAGAGCTGGTCGGGGTCGTGGGGTATCCGCTACTCTGGGAGCAACGAAGGGGAGTAGTTCCCTCGCGCCGGGTCACGATGACCGGCGTATTCGGGAATATCGACATACTGGCAGGTCACGACGACCGGCCCGGTACCCCACCGAAACGGCGCAGGTTGTCGTCTCGGCGAACGAGACCTTCGGTCCGAAAGGAATGTCCGGCAAAGCCGGACGGTTCCGAGACCGAAAGGATCCCCGTGAGCGCCACGCGTCCGGACTCGCCCCCCGCTGCCCCCTCGTCGTCTGACCTCCGCCGCTGGCGCCAATACCTCGCCGACGAGAAGGCCGAGGCCGCCGTCTATCGCGATCTCGCCGGCCGTCGCGCCGGGGAGGAGCGGGAGATCCTGCTCGCGCTCGCCGAGGCCGAGGGCCGGCACGAACAGCACTGGTTCGACCTCCTCGGGGACCAGGTCGGCAAGCCGCGCCGTGGCGACTTCCGCACTCGATCGCTTGGCCTCCTCGCCCGGCGGTTCGGGTCGGTCTTCGTGCTCGCCCTCGCACAGCGAGCGGAAGCGCGCTCCCCCTACGAGTCGGATTCGGATGCCACGGCGGCCATGGCCGCCGACGAGCGTATCCATGCCGAGGTGGTGCGAGGCCTCGCTGAGCGCGGACGCACCCGGCTCTCCGGCACCTTCCGCGCCGCTGTC
>JAYTTG010000492.1:0-3632 GCA_043745175.1 Microbacteriaceae bacterium | reverse complement strand
CTGCGTACACGAACGATCCGAATGGCACGATCCAGTGGCCCTTCCCCGTGCCGGTGCCGATCACCTCCGGCTTCGGGCCGCGCCTGGTCGAAGGGTGCGGATTCTGCTCGACCTTCCACGAAGGCGTCGATTTCAATCCTGGCTCGGGCGTCCCCATCCAGGCCATCGCCAGCGGCGTTGTGAGCAAGGTCGAGTTCGACGGCGGCGGTCTCGGCAACAACGTGACAATCGACCACAACATCAACGGCCAGAAGGTGCAGAGCGTTTATGGCCACATGCTCACCGGCTCGGTGCGCATGGTCGTCGGCCAGATGGTGAAGGTGACCGATGAGGTGGGCCAGGTGGGCAGCAGCGGCGCGTCTACCGGCGCCCACCTCCACCTCGAGATCCACCTCAATAACACCCCCGTTGATCCGTTCGCATGGCTCAAGGCCAACGCGAACTAGCATTCAGGAGCGCAACCACACCGCCGTGTCACTCGGAAGCTGCCGGCCGTCGAGCTCCTCGGAGGCCACGATGACCTCGCCCGCGGGCAACCCCACCGCGGCATCGCCGGTGTTGGCGATCACGGTCACGGAGCCGTTGCGGAAGGCGACCACGGCATCCGGGTAGCCGGCGAGCCACTCGATGTCGCCGAGTCCGAGATCTGCGCGGGACCGCGCTGCCAGCAGGCTGCGATAGAGCTCGAGTGTCGAGCCGGGAAGGCTGCGCTGCGCGTCGCGAGCGTAAGCCGCCCAGTCCTCCGGCTGTGGGAGCCAGCTCTTGCCACTCGTGCCGAAGCCATAGGACGGCGCGTTCGCCTCCCAGGGAATCGGCACTCGGCATCCATCGCGCCCGTAGCGCTCGCCGCTGGTGCGGAACCAGGTGGGGTCCTGGCGAGCCTCGTCGGGGAGATCGATGACTTCGGGCAGGCCAAGCTCTTCTCCCTGGTAGATGTAGGCGCTGCCGGGCAGTGCGAGCATGAGCGTTGTCGCCGCGCGCGCACGGCGTAGTCCGAGAGAACGTATCGGCTGACCGGGGGATCGCGGCCCAATGCCGTGCCCTTGTGGGTTCTCGGCCGTGACCGCGAGACGCGAGGCGTGACGGACCACATCGTGGTTGGAGAGCACCCAGGTGCTCGGTGCGCCGACGCCGGTGAAGGCGGCAAGCGAAGTGTTGATGGTCGCGCGCATGGTCGGGCCGCTCCAGGGCGTCTCGAGGTAGGAGAAGTTGAATGCCTGCTGCATTTCGTCGGGGCGTACCCAGTGTGCGAGCTTGTCGAGTGGCTCGACCCAGGCCTCGGCGCAGAGCACGCGATCGCCCTCGTATTCCCCCAGTACGGAGTGCCAGTCGCGGTAGATCTCGTGCACGCCTTCTTGCGCCCAGTACGGCGGCGTGGTTTCGCCCCCTCCGAGGTGGGCGTCGATTGCTGGCTCAAGCCCCAGGCTGCCACTTCCACCCATACTGCCGCCGCCGGGCGACGGCGTGTAATCGGGAAGGCCGGCCGCCTTGATCAGTCCGTGCGCGACATCCACTCGGAAGCCGTCGACACCGCGGTCGAGCCAAAAGCGCAGGATGTGGCGGAACTGGTCGCGTACCCAGGGGTTGTGCCAGTCGAAGTCGGGTTGCGAGGCATCGAAGAGGTGGAGGTACCACTGGCCCGGCGAGCCGTCGGCAGTGGTGAGGCGGCTCCAGGCCGGGCCGCCGAAGACGGATTCCCAGTTGTTGGGTGGCAGCCCGCCGTCGGCGCCGGCGCCGTCGCGGAAGAGGTAACGCCCTCGTTCGGGGCTTCCCTCCGGCGAGGCGAGCGCGGCTTGGAACCACGGGTGCTGGTCTGAGGAGTGGTTGGGCACCAGGTCCACGATGAGCTTGAGCCCGAGTTCGTGCACGCGCCTCTCGAGTGCGTCGAAGTCAGAGAGAGTGCCGAAGATCGGGTCGACGTCGCAATAGTCGGCCACGTCGTATCCGGCGTCTTTCTGCGGCGACGTATAAAAGGGAGAGAGCCAGATCGCATCCACTCCGAGTTCGACGAGCGCGGGGAGCCGCTCGGTGATTCCGATGAGGTCGCCAAGGCCGTCGTTCCCCATGCCATCTGCGAAGGAGCGAGGGTAGATCTGGTAGATCACCGCAGAGCGCCACCACTCGCTTCCGGCGGCGCTGGAAAGGGTGACGGACTCGGTTGAGGGCACGGAGGATCCCTGCAAAATGTCGAGGCTCATGCGAAAACCCTATTGCATACCCGCAAGACGGGAAGCGCTTCCACTACTCGCATAATTCGAATGCGACGCTGCTTCTGCAGTTTCTGCACTGACCTGCCGGGCCCAACGGCCCTCCGCGTCACACAAAAGAGGATCACCATGGGCATCGTTCACGAGCCGCATCACGACGGTTCCCCCCTCTACGTCTCCCACGCCGCGCCCCGACTTGGCGATCGCGTGCGCGTGCGCGTGCGGATCCCGTCAGATTTCGGTCCGGTCGATGTCGTACGCACGCGCTCCAATCCCAATCACGAACCGCGATTCACCGTGGCATCTCCCGTGGCGACAGTCGAGGGCTGGGAGTGGTGGGAAGCGGAGATCGAGGTGGAGAACCTGAGCCACGGTTACCGTTTTCTCTTCACACTCGTCGACGGCACCCACTGTTGGCTCAACGCCACGGGTCTTCATACGATCGAGACTCTTGACTCGGAGGACTTCAAGATCCTCGCCCACCCTGCCCCGCAGGAGTGGGCGAAGGCCAGCGTGATGTACCAAATGTTCCCTGACCGGTTCGCCCGATCTGCGGGCTCGGCTCATCGAGGGACCGGACTCCATCGTGGCGAAGTGGCTGGCGCCCCCGTACTCGCTCAACAGCTGGCGCATCGACGTGGCGAACATGACGGGACGCCATCTGACCGGCGATCTTAATGCCGAAGTGCGGGGCATCATCCGGCGCACAATGATCGACATCAACCCCGACACGATCCTGCTCGGCGAATCGACCAACGATGCGACGAGCGATTTTCAGGGCGACGCATGGCACGGCGCGATTACCTACGCCAACTTCACCCGACCGGTATGGGGCTGGCTGTCGGCCCAGGAGCGCGAATCGTCGTACTTCGGTTTGCCGTTCGGCAGGATCCCGTCCTACTCCGGTGAGCAGGTCTTCGCCGCGCATCGCCAGTTTGCGCAAGGCTTTCCCTGGCGTGCGCAGCTGAGCACGATGAACGCTCTCGACACGCACGACACCCCGCACTTTCTCACGCACGCGATCGACGGCGCCCAGCCGGTGGCTGTCGGGCTGTCAATGACGATGCCGGGCATTCCCGTGGTCTTCGCCGGCGACGAGTTCGGCCTGGTCGGCGACGACGGTGAGCACTCACGAACGCCCATACCGTGGGACAAGGTGGATGTCGCGGCCCCCACGATCGACCTCTACTCGGATCTCATCCACCTGCGCACCGAACACGCGGCGCTCAACGGCGGTGGCATGCGCTGGCTGCACGTCCGGCGGGAAGTACTGGTGTTCATCCGAGAGACAGCAGAGGAGTCGGTCCTCGTGATAGCCGCCCGAGGTGCCTATGACGTCTCGCTGCCCGCGGATGCCCTCGCCGGGATGCCGCGGCTGGCCTACGGGCAGGCGACAGCCGAGCGCTGCGGCACCGGCATCCGCCT
>JAYTTG010000491.1:0-3639 GCA_043745175.1 Microbacteriaceae bacterium | reverse complement strand
GGGAGGAACGTATACCTGCCCGGCATTGCCGAGCGCCAACGATATCCGCTCCGGAGCATATCTGTTCATCACCGAACGGGGCACAGAGTCTCCCGTGCTTCCCCCCGAAGGATCGCCCGCCCAAACCACGCCGCTGTATCCGGTGAACGGGATTGGCCTGGGCAGTGTCGTCGGCGACGACGGCCAACCGAGAAACGTCACGTCCGTTTTTCCCGGAATCTTCAGCGGAAGTCCCTACTGGCAGAAGCCCGATGGCAGCACTTTTGCCTCGGTTGCGGACCTCCTCGGTACCTTTGATCTGACCCGCCACTACAGCCTCGTGAGCGCGTGTGCTTACCTGGATAGCGTCACCTACACCACGTGGCTGCTGCCCGATGCGACAGGACATGTCGCTGCCGCCTGGTCGCCACTGACGCTCAGCGCCGACAAATCAGGATGGACGGTAGGAGCCGTCGCAGCGGACACCAGTGTGCGGCTCGCGGCTGTCCCCGGCGCAGCATCCGTCACCTTGACCGCGACGGTTCAGTCGGGCGGTACGACCGCTGTTGCCGCGGCGGGTTCGGTCACCTTCGCGGGGGCGGACGGCGTTGCCGTCGGCACGGCCGCGGTGGCCAACGGCGTAGCCCGCTACGCGCTGAACTTCCTTACTCCCGGGCAGACCTACGGTTACACCGCAACGTACGTGCCCGACGCAGGTGCAGAATTTACTGGCTCAACGTCGACCACTACCTCGGTCACGATTGCGGTCGGAGCACCGGTCGAAGTACCGGAAGAAGGCACCGAGCTGCCGAGCGACGGCGCCGTCGTGCCGGGAACAAAATACAAAGTGACGGCGGTTGCAGGCAGTTTCACGGCCGACGATACCGTGACCGCAGAGATTCACTCCACACCGATTCCGTTGAGCGAGACATCGAAAGCTCTCGCCGATGGCTCGACCGTTTACGCGTTCACTGCCCCGGGTAGCCTGTCGGCTGGCAACCACCAGCTCATTCTCACGGATGCCCACAGCAAAACCGTCACCGTCAATTTCACCGTGGCTGCTGATCCCGCCGGCGGCGGAACCGGGGAGGGTGGCGGCTCGAACATTCCGGTGAGTTTCGCGACCGATTGGGTCGGCGCACTGGCATCCACCTCTTCGGGTGTCACTGGACTGTTCGGGATGCTGATTGCCAGCACTGCATCGATCGTCGCGGGATGGTTCTACTTCTGGCGGAGGCGAGGCGACTCCGCGCGCACGACACGAAATACCGTGCGGCGGCGGGCTCTCCTCACCACGACTCCCGTCTCCCCTTCGGAAGGACCCCACTCTTCATGAAGAGAACCACATTCGCGCTTTCATCCGTTGCAGCGGCAGGACTGGTTGTCGCAGCCATCTCTGCTGGCATGCTGGTGGCCCCCTCGGGAGCGACGGCAGCGACCTCGGCAAGCCCCTGGGGTGCAGCCGGGCTTCTCTCTTCGACCTCCGCCGTCACGGTGCGATGGGACAACACGGGCAATTCAGCAACGAATGTGGTGCCGCGCGACACCACCCAGGTCATCCCGCACACTGCTGCAAAAACCTATACCGATGTGGGTGCCGCTATCACGGACGAATACGCCAAATACTTCGGCACGGGGAACGGAATGGGGGGCCTCTCGATCACGATCTCCCAAACCGCGGCGCTCACCAACCAGGCAGTGCAGGTCACGGTGACGGGCGCGGTCGGTGGACGGGATTCCGGCGACTCCACCGGGAGTCTGTTCCAGGTGATGCAATGTTGGGGGGCGATGAAGGCGGATGGCACACCGGATGCAGCCGCTCCACAACCCGACCCGGCGACCTGCCAGGTCGGCCCCGGCGGCGGTGATGTTTCCGGTTTTCAGCCCAATTGGACCGGTCGCGTCCTTGCGGGTGACCCTCTCACAGCTGGCGGAGATTGGGATCAGAAAGACCCGCAGGGGTTCACGCTTCCTGCACCCTTTAGCGCCATCACTGGAGCGACGTATCGAGGAACCTCCTTCAGCGATCCCGAGCAGACCACCCGTAACCCATTCTTCAACCACACAACGACGAATGAGCTGACGGCACTGCGGGCGGTTAGCTCTGGCAAGGCGCAGGGTCTGTTCGAACTTCAAACCGAGCAGCAGTCCGAGGCGCTCGGCTGTGGCCTTCGCGCCGGTGTCCCGAGCCTAGCGGCCTGTTGGCTCGTCATCGTTCCTCGCCCGGAAAACAACAGTCCCGCCTCTGCGGGCGCACTGAGCTTTGGTCCCCTCGCACCCTCTCTCTGGGCGCAGCGACTCCAGGTGAAGCTGGAATTCCAGAAGACGACGACCAGTTGCCCGGGCGGCCCGGCCCGAACTTTGAGTGCCGGATCGGAGCTGCTGACTGCAGCGATGTCCTCGTGGATCCCCGGCATCTGTGACGCGAAAAAGATCGGCGCGGGCTACACACAGCTCGGTGACGCTCAGGCGCGACAGCAACTCAGCTCCTCGGGTGGCCTGATCTTCACAACTCGGCCGGGTGTCGGCGACAGCACGAAGCTCTACGCTCCGGTCGCCCTCACCGCACCCGTTATCGCCTTCACAATCGACGCGGGCTCGGCTGCCACGCAGCCCGGGCAGATTCGAGACCTGAAGCTGAACGCTCGTCTTGTTGCGAAATTGCTCAGCCAGAGCTATCGCCAGGGAATGGATGACCAGTCCGGAACGGAACTCAAGACTACGGCACCCTGGTATCTCAAGCAGGTACGGTCGCTCGCCGAGGATCCGGAGTTCAAGAAGCTCAACTCCGGTGCGGTTCTGCGCTTCAACACGGCGGCCGGGGGAGACCTTCTCGTCGAGAACCTGCTGTCGGATGCTGGGGCGCAGGTCTGGCAGTGGCTTCTGGATGACCCAGATGCAGCATCCTTCCTCACCGGTTGTCCTGATGCAGCGGGCATGGTGATCAACCCGTTCTTCTCCGCACGCTCCTATACAGGGTGTGCCGCATCGAAGTCAGTGCTCGACGCCGCGGCGCAGGCGAAGATCACCCAAACGCGCACACCAGCGGACTTCACCTATGGCGCAATGGTCTATCCCCCCGACGGCGTCTCCTACCCCCAACCCGGTTGGTATCGACGATCCCCCGTGTATATCGGAAATAGTGTGACGGCGCCTCCGCTCACCTGGAACGACCTTCACGGTCGAGTTTCGGACCTGGCGACCGCGGGGCGCGCTGCCTTCCAGGCCAACTACCCCTCAAACACGGTCTTCTGTCTCACATCGAGCCAACCGGAATGCATCCCCACACCGGGAGTGTGGAAATCGTCCGGTCGTCAACAAGTGGGTGACCGGATCGTGATGACCATCACCGATGCTGCCACCGCCGCCCGATTCCAGCTCCCGACCGCACAGCTGTGTGACGACTCGGGAACCCACTGTGTCGGTGCAGATCAGTCGAGCCTCACCGCGGCTGCAGTCGGCTTCGAGCAGAGCGGTGTCGTCGGCGTTACCAAGCCTGCCGCGAGGCCGGACTACGCCGGGGGCGCCTACCCCCTCACGATGCCGGTATACGCGGCGATGGGCATCGACGGCCTCGCAAAATCTGATGCGACAGCGTATTCCTCAGTGCTCAGCTACCTGGTGACGACCGGTCAACAACCCGGATTCGAGTCGGGGCTG
>JAYTTG010000490.1:0-3653 GCA_043745175.1 Microbacteriaceae bacterium | reverse complement strand
ACCACCCGTCGCTCGTCATGGCCAGTTGCCCAGGTCCCGCCCGGTGGTGACGGTGCTCGGCTTCGTCGCTGCCGCTCTCGCGGTCGTACTCGTGAGTGCCAGTGCAGTGGCCGGCTTCGCGGTCTACGACGTCGCCAAGAGCGCGAAGCCGGGAGTGAAGCTCATCGGGCAGACCGACGGACCTGCGCCGGACATCGGAAGTTTCGAAGGCGGCATCAATGTGCTCGTCGCCGCAAGCGACAGCGGAGGCGGGGATGTCGGCACTTACGGTAAGCGCGGAGAGCACCTCAACGACGTGACAATGTTGCTTCACGTCTCCGCTGACCACACCAACGCGACAGTCGTGAGCTTTCCCCGCGACATGATCGTGCCGATCGCCTCCTGCCCGAACCCCAAGGGCGGTAACTTTCCCGTCCAGACCAACAAGATCAACGTCGCACTCACCTACGGCGGGCTTCCATGCATCGTGAAAACTGTCGAGAATCTCACCGGTCTCACTATTCCATTCGCCGCGCTCACCGAATTCCAGGGCGTTGTGGGTCTCTCCAACGCCGTGGGCGGGGTCACCGTCTGCATCGCCAAGGCGATCCACGACGAGCAGATCAGCTTCGACCTCGATGCCGGCCAGCAGACCCTCGTCGGGCAGCAGGCGGTGCAGTTCCTCCGTGTGCGCTACGGCGTGGGTGACGGCAGCGACCTCGCCCGAATCAGCAACCAGCAGCTCTTCCTCTCCGCCCTCGTGCGCAAGATCAAGACGCCGGAGACCCTCGGTAACCCGATCAAGGACTACGCACTAGCCAAGGCCGTGATCGACAACACGACCCGGTCGGATTCGCTGAACAACCTGACAACCCTCGTGAGTATGGCTCTCGCGGTCAAGGACATCAGCTTCGACAAGATCGTCTTCGTGCAGTATCCGGGCAGCTACGGCTCGGCAGCGGGACAGAACGGGGTGCTTCCGATCCGTAGCGCGGCCGACATCCTGTTCACGGCGTTGAAGAACGACCAGCCGGTGTCACTCACCGGCAAAACCGGGGACGGCACGACCACGGACCCGACAGCGTCAGTAGCCCCGCCCCCTGGCGTCTCGACCGCGCCGAGCGATGCCGTAACGAGCGCGCCGGGAGTCGCCCTGCCGCACAGTGCGACCGGCCAGACGGCAGCCCAGTCGACCTGCACCAAGGGTCAACGGGCGAAGGGCTGAGCCCCATTGCTCGAAGGCGCGCTATTCGAGCTCGAGGCGCAACTGCCGCAACAGCGTCTCGAACGCGGCCGGAGCATCCGCCACCACCCTGCGCCCGGAGAAGCGCCCGAGCGAGCGAGCGGTCTTGGCCACGTTCAGCATCACGTGCTCGACATTCGAGCCCTGCTCATCCGGAACCACGCGGTACTCCCCCCGGTACCACCAGCCGCCCTGGGACACGATCAGGAATGCCGAGGGATCCGCGAAGTAGAGGCTGCTATCCGAGCCACTCGGCCGGAAGCGCGCGTTTAGCGCAGCGAATACCGCCGCGGGACGAGCACGCACGTGCCCGCGCAGGTTGTGGAGTACGACGAAGCTCGCAGGGCGGCTGCGAGGCGCTTCAGGCATTCCCCGACTGTAGCGCCCACGCGCTGCGACTCCGCACCCGCGCTGGGCTGCGCATCATTTTCTAGTACATTTGTACCAATCTTAGGAGAACAGCATGGGATACCTCTTCCTCGCCGCAGCCATCGTGGCCGAAGTGATCGCGACGACAGCCCTCAAATTCGCCACCGGCGACGGGGTGAACAAAACCGTGCCCTACGTGATCGTAACCCTCGGCTATGTCGCCTCGTTCGCCATGCTCTCCCAGTCGCTCGCCAAGGCAGTGCCGCTTGGCATCGCCTATGCGATCTGGGCCGGTGTGGGAGTCGTGCTGGTGGTGGTGATCAGCTGGCTGTTCTTCAAGGAGCCGCTCACGCTCGTGCAGATCGCCGGAATGGTGCTCGTGATCGGCGGCGTCACGATGCTCGAGCTCGGCGGAAAACACTGACATGGTCGCCACGACGGCCAAGGGCGAAGCACGTCGGGCTGCGCTGCAAGATGCGGTGATCCGGGTGCTCGAAGCCGGAGGGCCTGGCGCTGTCACCCACCGCGCGGTCGCCGCCGAGGCCGGGGTGCCGCTCGCCGCGTCGACCTACTACTTCGCCAACATTGATGAGCTGTTCGTGAGCGCCCTCGTGCGGGTCACGGCCGAACAGGTCGCTATGTTCGCTCCCCTCAGCGAGGGAGGGGGTCTCGCCAACCTCGCGGTGGTTCTGCACGACTGGGTCAACGGCTCTCGGGCATCCGCCATCGCGCACTACGAACTGCTCTTCCTCGCGATGCGACGCGACAGCCTGCGGGCAGCCGCCGACCTCTGGTATCGCGCGCTGGAGGATGCGATCGATCCGCTCGTACCGGATCCGCGTCACGCGCGGGTCGTCGCCCTCGCCATCGACGGGCTCATCCTGCGGATGCTCTGGAGTGGCGACCCGGAGTCCGTCACCAGGGTGCACAGCGAGCTCCACGACATCCTCGAGGCACCGCCAGGCGCTATTTGAGAGACTTCTGCATTAGTACGGTGCCGAGCCAGCGCTCGAATTTGAACCCGACCTTGCCCATTCGGCCGATCTCTTTGAATCCGAAGTCCCGGTGCATCTTGATGGATGCCTCGGCCCCCTTGTCCGCGATGACCGCGATGATCTCCTTGAGACCGGCCGCCTTGGATGCGGTGATCAGCTCACCCATCAGCACTCTGCCGAGACCCTTGCCGGTAGAAGCCGCCCGCAGGTAAATCGAGTTTTCGACGGTGAAGCGATAGGCCGCTTTTTCTTTCCACGGGTACACGTAGGCATAGCCAAGAATCTGCTGGCTCGGGCTTTCGGCCACGAGATACGGCATCCCGAGCTTCCTCAGATGCTGAAACTTCGACCGGGTCTCCCGCAGGCTCTGTGCCACTTCGTCGAAAGTCACCGTCGAATTCGCGACATAGTGGTTATAGATCTCGCGCACATCAGGCATGTCTTCGAGGCGGGCATCCCGGATCGAATACTCGAACGGAACCTCCAGCGGGGGCAGATTGCGCTGCGCTTCCCGCGGGCGGTGCGTGGCCTGGTATTCCTCCTCGAGCATGACAGGAGTTTACGCCGGGATGGTCCAGTCGATTGGAGCCGCACCCTGTGCCACGAGAGAGGCATTCGCCCGGCTGAACGGCTTGGAGCCGAAGAATCCGCCGGATGCGGACAGCGGGCTCGGATGTACCGATTTGATCACCGGCACCGGCGCCAGCATCGACTCGAGCGAGACGGCATCGCGGCCCCAAAGGATCGCGACGAGAGCACCGCCCCGCTCGGCGAGCGCGTGGATCGCGGTGGCCGTGACCGCCTCCCAGCCCTTACGGCGGTGCGAACCGGAATTACCCGGCTGGACCGTGAGCACGCGGTTGAGCAGCATGACTCCCTGGTCGCTCCAGGCGCTGAGATCGCCGTGTGGTGGAGGCTCGATTCCGAGGTCGTCGCGGAGTTCGCGGTAGATGTTCTGCAGGCTTCGCGGCACCGGACGCACGGCCCGATCCACCGCGAACGAGAGACCGATGGGATGTCCCGGCGTCGGATACGGATCCTGGCCGACAATGAGCACGCGCACCTTG
>JAYTTG010000489.1:0-13756 GCA_043745175.1 Microbacteriaceae bacterium | reverse complement strand
CCCCACCGGAACTTTTGCCAGCTGAGAGGGGTGCGGCCGATCATCGTGATGGCCTGGTGCTCGTGCGCCCGGACAGTGTTTTCAGAGAGCGAGAGCCGCACGGCGAGGTCGGCGATCGCGGCCCGCTCGGCGAACTCGATATCCTCTCGATTGAAGCGAGCCGCATGGTCGCCGACGAACATCTCTGGGCTGTATCGGGCCTCATCGAGCACCGAATGGATGGCGACCAGCGTGGCCGCATGGTGGGAGTTCACCGCACGCTGTTCATACTCGGCGGCCGCGATCGCGATGTCGATGTGCACGTCCGATCGGGCCTGCTCCGAGTAGTAGCCGAGCGTCTCCGTACCCGCATTCAATAGGCAACCACCGACATTTCGCGTAAGGTGGAGAGGTTGCGCCTTCGGGGGCGACCGCACCGCATCCATCCGGATGTTGGGAGAGTGGGCCAACACGGGTCGACTCGAAACAGAAAAGGAAAAGTAATGGCACCGAAAAAGAAGGTCACGGGTCTGATCAAGCTTCAGATCCAGGCTGGCGCCGCCAACCCCGCACCGCCCATCGGGCCGGCGCTTGGACAGCACGGCGTGAACATCATGGAGTTCTGCAAGGCGTACAACGCTGCGACCGAATCGCAGCGCGGCAACGTCATTCCGGTCGAAATCACCGTTTACGAGGACCGTTCGTTCACGTTCATTCTCAAGACTCCCCCGGCTGCTGAGCTCATCAAAAAAGCCGCCGGCGTTACCAAGGGATCCGGCACCCCGCACACCACCAAGGTGGGACGACTGTCGAAGGACCAGCTCCGCTCGATCGCCGAGCAGAAGATGGTCGACCTCAACGCGAACGACGTTGCAGCGGCAGAGAAGATCATTGCGGGCACTGCTCGCTCTATGGGAATCACGGTGGACGCATAATGGCTACGAAATCCAAGGCCTACCGCGCCGCTGCCGAGAAGATGGAAGAGGGCAAGTTCTACACGCCCAACGAAGCCGTCGGAATCGCCCGCGAGAGCGGTTCGAAGAACTTTAACTCCACCATCGAAGTCGCACTTAAGCTTGGTGTCGACCCCCGCAAGGCAGACCAGATGGTTCGTGGCACCGTCATCCTGCCCCACGGAACCGGAAAGACCGCCCGCGTCATCGTCTTCGCCACCGGACCGGCCGCCGACGCCGCGATCGCTGCAGGCGCCGACGAGGTGGGTGGCGACGAGCTCATCGAGAAGGTAGCCGCCGGCTACACCTCCTTCGACTCGGCGGTCTCCACTCCGGAGCTGATGGGCAAGGTCGGTCGTCTCGGCAAGGTTCTGGGCCCGCGTGGCCTGATGCCCAACCCGAAGACGGGCACTGTGACCACCGACGTGGCGAAGGCTGTCACCGAGATCAAGGGTGGAAAGATCGAGTTCCGCGTCGACAAGCACTCAAATGTGCACTTCATCGTGGGCAAGGCAGCCTTCCCGGCCGAGCAGCTCGAGGAGAACATCAAGGCGGCACTCGACGAGATCGTGCGCTCCAAGCCCAGCTCCGCAAAGGGCCGTTACATCCAGAAGGGAACTGTCACGACCACCTTCGGTCCGGGCATCCCGCTCGACGTGAACGTGCTCTAAACAGAAACGTCGTCGGAAAGGGGATCACCTCGGTGATCCCCTTTTCTGCACCCACCCGTCGCGGCTCGCGTCGGCTTTACCGAAAACGTGTTGGAGGGGATAACGGATGACCATCACGGTACGAGCGGCGGCTGTCGCTGACGGCGCGCTCCTGCACGAACTCGCCGCCGTCACTTTCGGATTGGCCTGCCCTCCCGGCACACCGCCGGAAGATGCCAGGGCGTTCGTGTTGTCGGAGCTCTCGGCGCGGCGATTCGAGGCGCACCTCGCCGATGTGAATCGCGCGATACTGCTGGCCGAGGTCGACAGCGTCGCCGCCGGTTACTCGATGCTCATCTTCGAAGAGCCGACGGACGCGGATGTCGCGACCGTCGTCACGGCTCGGCCGACGGTCGAGCTGAGCAAGTTCTACGTCATAGCGGAGTCCCACGGAACCGGGTTATCCCAGGAGCTCATGGCCGCCACCGTCGAAATCGCCCGATTTCGCGGTGCCGCTTCGGCCTGGCTTGGCGTCAACCAGCAGAACGGGCGGGCGAACCGCTTCTACGAGAAGACCGGTTTTGCGCTCGTGGGAACCAAGCAATTCGCCCTGGGAGATCGTTTCGAAGACGACTTCGTGCGAGAACTACCGCTGTAGCCGAGCGCTGACACTCTTTGCGCGCGCGTGCCTTCAGTCAAGCCGCTCGATGACTCGCGGATGGCACAGCGGTGACAGCCGGGAAAAACTGTGAAAAGAACACTTAGCATTTAACAATGACCGCCCTGCCGCTACCGCGACGTCGGGTTGTCGAACTCGCAGGCACCTTCCTCGGCTCGGTGTTCGTGTTGGCCGCCCTCGTGATCATCTGGGTCGCTCGACTCGAGCAAGACCGTGACCTGTACGTGAGCGAGCTCGGCGCAGCCGGCCAGCCGACGGCCCACTGGTTCGAGGGGGCACTCCTTCTCATCGTCGCGGGCGGAAGCCTCATTGCCTATGCCGCCCGCGGTATCCGATCGCGCGTGCCGCTGCTCTCTGTCTGGGCTCCGGCTGTGTCGCTATGGGTCGGCTGCGGCTTCTTCCTCGTCGCCTCTCAGGTCACCTGCACGAGCGGATGCCCGTTGCCGGTTGGGGCGAGTTTCACCTGGCAGGACCTCATCCACACCGTGGTCGCAGTGCTCGCCTTCGCTTCCGCGTGTTTCGGCATGCTGCAGGTGTCGTTCGCGGTGGGACACCGATCGCTCGCCCGGCTGTCGCTCGGGGCGGGGGTGGCGGTCGCGTTGATCGCGGGGGCGGGCGGCATCCTCTCCCTCGCGCGATTCCAGGCGGACTTCGGCAGTCGACTCGAGCTCACGGCCACCACCATCGCACTCGGTTGGCTGCTCACTCTCGGGGTGATGATGGCGCTGCGACCCGTGAAGTTCGCCGACGTATCGTCATTGGCGGAGCTCGAGGTCGGACTGCCGGTCGCCTAGCGGTTGCGGCCGGCGGCCACGATACCGAGCACCCGATCCGCAAGCTGCACGAGCAGGTGGATCTGGTTCTCATCACGATCGATCCAGCGGCATTCCGGCTCGGCATTTGTCGGAACGAAGTCGTCGTGCTGCTCCCAGACCAACAGGGTGCGCTCCGCCCCGAGTACGTACTGCTGCCACCAGACCTGCCGCAGATAGGAGCGCGGGATGGATCGCCAAGGCGACTTCGTGGTCTTGATCTCGGCGAGCTCGAGGTGGCCGGATGCCGTGACCGCAAGCCCGTCGGGAGTGGCGAGGTGGGCGGTCTGGCCGGCCGCGTGGAAGAGCGCGTCGCTCGAGACGATGCCGTAGCGATGTTCCACCCAGCGGGCGATCTCGGGCTCGCGCACGCGCCCGTGATCGGTGTAGGCGTTGCCGCTGAACCCGCTGCCGTTGATCTTCTCGAAGGCAACAGCTTGCACGGAGGCGGCTCCCGACAGTCGTGCGACGTCGGTGGCGGTGACGCCGCGGCTGCGGGCTCGAAGCCAGGCGACCCGATCGGCGGCCCGAGTGACGATGCGGTCGCGATGATCCGGAGCCGGCTCATCCCAGAGGGAGAGCATGGGCTGGATGATGGTCACCTCACCATTGTCCCCCGGAGCACCGTGAACCGTCGACGCCTCTCCGCAGCGGCCCTGCCGCGCGCTGAAGAGAAGCGGGAGTGAGGCGAAGGAGGGCGGGCAGCGTTCACGCCTGCAGGGTGATTGCGCTCTCGATTGCATCGGCGGAGAGCACCTGCTGGACGACGAGCATCGACGCGCCGAGGATGCCCGCATCGTCGGCCGAGCGGGAGCGGACGATCGTGAGGTGCGCGGTGGCCAGGGGAAGCGAGCGGTGATAGACCACTTCGCGCACGCCGGCGAGGAGGTGATCGCCGGCGGTAGCGAGCGAGCCGCCGAGCACGATGACCGACGGGTTGAGCAGGCTGACGCAGGTGGCGAGCACCTCGCCGAGATCGCGACCGGCCTGACGGAGCGCGGCGACGGCGTGCGGGTCGCCGCGTTCGACGAGAGCGATGATGTCTCCGGTCGGGACGTCGCCACCGTCGGCGGCCGTGAGCGTCGCGGCGATGGCTGGAGCGCCGGCGAGGGCTTCGAGGCACCCGATGTTGCCGCAGCGGCAGGTCACGTGTGAGCCGCGCGCGACGCGCACATGCCCGAGGTCACCGGCGGCACCCATCGCACCGCGCTGTAGTTGGCCGTTACCGATGATGCCCGCGCCGATGCCCGTCGCCGCTTTGATGAAGAGCAGGTTGTCCTGGGTCGGCCAGTGGGTGCGCTGCTCGCCGAGCGCCATGATGTTGACGTCGTTGTCGACGAGGACAGGCACATCGAAGGCGCGCCGCACGTAACCAGGCACGTCGAAGCCGTGCCAGCCGGGCATAATGGGCGGGTTTGCGGGACGACCTGTCGTGTGTTCGACCGGACCGGGCAGGCCGATGCCGACGCCACTCAGCTCAGCCCTGCTGTCGCCGAGAGAGTCGAGAAGTTGGCGTGCGCGGTCGATCACGAGATCGAGCACCGGGCCAGGACCGGTCTCGATAGCGATCTCCGTGCGAAGGCTCGCAAGCACTGTGCCACTGAGAGTGGTGATCGCGATTACACAGTGCGACGCCCCCAGGTCTACAGCGAGCACCACGCGCGCAGTCGGGTTGAAGGCAAATCGGGACGGCGGACGGCCACCGGATGACGCAGCCTCACCGACCGCGCTGACGAAACCGGATGCCAGGAGGGAATCGACTCGCATGGCAATCGTCGATCGCGCGAGACCGGTGAGCACGGCGAGCTCGGCCCGGGTGCGCGGAGTTCCGTCGAGGAGCAGTTGGAACAGGTCACCCGCGCGGGCGCCGGTAACCGCCGAGCCGGTGAACGCGCTCGATTCGGTAATGACCATGTCCCATTGATACCAGTTGCGCTTCGTGGTGTCACGCCAGCCATAGATGTCGATCAACAATTATCTTTTGCTTGACTATCGACAGAAGGGGCCTTAGTTTGTAAATCGTGTGTACGTATTCCCCGTCCCAGGGTAGAACGCTTCACCGTGACCAGCAACGCTGCTCGATCCGAGGAGAACCAATGCCAATGCCAACGACGCCCCCGCTTTCACTGCAGCTTTACACCGTTCGTGAGGCACTCGATTCGGACTTTGCCGGCACGATGCAGAGGGTGGCAGACATCGGGTTCACGCGCGTCGAGCCCTATGATTTCCTGGCTCGTGCCGACGCCCTCTCCGCCGGATTTGCGGCAACCGGACTCACCGCGCCGAGTGCTCACTTCCGCTTTCTCGACGCCGGTAGCCTGGCCGGCGCAAGCCTCGATGACGTATTCGCCACGGCCGCGCGCCTCGGCATCCCGACCGTGATCGACCCCTTCGTCGATCCGGCGGACTGGCTCTCGGCGGCCAACATCCACAAGACGGCTGATGCGCTCAACGCGGCTGCGGAGGTAGCGGTGAAGCACGGCATCCGGATCGGATACCACAACCACTGGTTCGAGCTGGAGTCGGTGATCGACGGCGACACCGGCCTTGAGATTCTCAGCGCGGGTCTCAACCCCGCGATCATCCTCGAGCTCGACACCTACTGGGCCGCTGCCGGTGGGCAGGATGTGGTGGCGCTGCTCGGACGTCTCGGCGATCGCGTACGCCTTCTCCATATCAAGGACGGTCCGATCGAGCCAGATCCGGCTTCCCAGCTCGCGGTCGGCGACGGCAAGATGCCGATCTGGGACATTATCGCTGCGGCGACGAGCCTCGAAGTGGCGGTCGTCGAGCTCGATGCCTTCGCTGGTGACATGTTCGATGCGGTGACCGACAGCTACGCGTATCTGAACGCCGGGGCCGCCTCATGAGCGGCCCGATCGGCGTCGGCCTCGTCGGTGCCGGTACCATCAGCAAGCAGTACCTCGAGAACCTCACCACCTTCCCCGACATCATCGTGCACTCGATCGGCGACGTCTACGAACCCGTCGCCGAGGAGCGTGCGACCCAGTTCGGCATCGAGACCTGGGGTGGAGTTGCGGCCACGCTCGGGCATCCGGATGTCGAGATCGTGATCAACCTGACCATCCCGGCCGCGCACGTCGAGGTGGCCCTCGCGGCCGTCGCCGCTGGCAAGCACGTATGGAGCGAGAAGCCGTTTTCCCTCGACCGCCCCAGCGGACTCTCACTGCTGGCCGCGGCGGAGAAGGCCGGAGTGCGCCTCGGATCCGCTCCGGATACGTTCCTCGGCGCCGGGCTCCAGACCGCTCGTCGCATGATCGAGCGTGGCGACATCGGGGTGCCGCTCACTGCGCTCACCCTCATGCAGTCGCCGGGGCCGGAGTCGTGGCATCCGAACCCCGCTTTTCTCTTCCAGGAGGGGGCCGGCCCACTCTTCGACATCGGTCCGTACTACCTCACCACACTGATGCAGACCTTCGGATCGGTGCGCCGCGTCGCTGCGCTCGGCTCGAAGTCGCGCGACACGCGAGTCATCGGATCCGGCCCGAAGGCCGGTGAGCGGTTCGATGTGACAGTTCCTTCCCACGTGAGTGCGCTCGCCGAGTTCGAGGGCGGCCAGTCGTCGCAGAGCATCTTCAGCTTCGACTCCCCGATGGACCGCCACGGCTTCGTGGAGGTGACTGGGACAGAGGGCACGATGTCGTTCCCCGACCCCAACAACTTCGACGGGGAGATCCGGGTGAAGCACGCCGGCGACGCCGAGTGGACCTCCTACCCGGCCCTCGGCTCAATGAGTTCGCGCGGGTCCGGAGTGCTTGAGATGGGTCGCGCCATCCGCGCGGGCCGATCGCATCGCGCCACGGGTGAACTCGCGTACCACGTGCTTGACACCATGGTGTCGATCAGTGAGTCGATCGAGAGTCACAGCTTCGTAGAGGTGGCGAGCTCGATCACCACGGCTCCTACCCTGCCGGAAGACTGGGATCCGACGGCGGCGACGCTGTAGGTCCGGGCACATGACCTCCTCCGTCCGGCCCTTGCGCGTCGCCATGATCGGTTACGCATTCATGGGCCGGGCACACTCCAACGCCTGGGCGACCGTCGGATCGTTCTTCGACGTGCCCGCATTCGAGCAGCGCGTTCTGGTGGGGCGGAATGCGGCCGGTGTCGCGGCCGCGGCGACCGCGTTTGGCTGGTCCGAGTCGGCGACCGACTGGCGCGAGGTCATCGCCAGGGATGACGTCGACATCGTGGACATCTGCGTGCCCGGACACCTGCACACCGAGATCGCGCTCGCCGCGCTCGCCGCGGGCAAGCACGTCCTGGTTGAGAAGCCGCTCGCCAACACGCTGGTCGAGGCCGAGGCGATGGCGGATGCTGCGGCCGACGCATCCGCTCGCGGCCTGGTCTCAATGGTGGGCTTCAACTATCGACGGGTGCCCGCTCTCGCGCTCGCCCGCCGCATCATCGCCGACGGTCGCCTTGGCGAGATCCGCCAGGTGCGCGCGTCCTACCTACAGGACTGGCTGGTGGATGCCGCAGCCCCGATGACCTGGCGACTGCGTCGCGAGACCGCCGGTTCCGGTGCGCTCGGTGATCTCGCCTCCCACGCGGTGGACCAGTTGCAGTTTCTGCTTGGAGAGCTCGTGGCCGAGGTCTCGGCCCGTACCCACACTTTTGTGACCGAGCGGCCGGGTGCCGATGGCGCCGAGGCGGTCACCGTCGACGACGCGGTCTGGGCGATACTGGCCTTCGGCTCCGGCGCCCGCGGCAGTCTCGAGGTATCCCGGGTCGCCACGGGACGCAAGAACGCCCTGACGTTCGAGCTCTTCGGCTCGACCGGAGCGCTGCGGTTCGACCTCGAAGAGCTGAACGAACTATGGTTCCTCGATGCCACGGAGTCGATCGAGACCAGGGGCTTCCGCCGTATCCTCGTGACCGAGCCGGAGCATCCGTATATCGCGGCCTGGTGGCCGCAGGGTCACGTGCTTGGCTGGGAGCACTCCTTCGTGCATGAGGTGCGCGACTTCCTCGTCGCCATCGACTCCGGCACGCCAGCGACCCCCTCGTTCGCCGACGGCCTCGCCGTGCAGCGCGTCCTCACCGCGATCGAATTGAGCGCGGCCGCCGGAGGTTGCGGAACCCAGGTCTGAACTGTGAAATCGGCACCACCAATCAGTGCAAGGGAGCACGAAATGAAACGAAGCATGATGGCGAAGATCGCCGTCGGAATCACCGCAGCGGCATTGGCGATCGTACTGGCCGGGTGCTCGTCGTCCGGGGCAGGAGCGAGTCATCCGCTCATGATCGGGATGCCGAACGGCCCACAGACGAACAACAACAATCCCTTCATGCCCACCTCGGCGGCTGCAATTCTCGGGTACACCTTCCTCATGTACGAGCCCCTCGCCCAGGTGAATCCCACCCAACCGGACCAGAAGCCGACCCCGTGGCTCGCGAGTTCGTGGAAGTGGGCCGAGGACTACAAGTCTGTGGTCGTCACTGCCAGAGACGACGTGAAGTGGTCTGATGGACAGGCCTTCTCCGCCAAGGACATCGCCTACACCTTCGGGTTGATCAAGAAGACGCCTGCCTTCAACAGCAATGCACTGCCACTGACGGATATCACCACTGCGGGCAAAACCGTGACGATCTCGTTCGGCGCCTCCCAGTTCGTGAACCAGCCGAAGGTGCTCAACACCTACGTCGTTCCGCAGCACATCTGGTCGAAGATCAGCGATCCAACGACGAACGTCAATGTAAAGCCGGTGGGAACCGGACCCTACCTGTTGAAGACCTGGACGCAGCAGGCAATCACCTTCACGCCGAACAACTCCTACTGGGGCGGAAAGCCACCGGTGCCGGAGGTCCGATACACCTCCTACAACGACAACAACTCCCAGCTCACTGCGCTGTTGAGCGGCGCCACCCAATGGAGCTACGTCTTCATTCCCGATATCCAGAAGACCTACGTGTCGAAGAGTGCGACGAATAACACATACATGCCGGCGGGTCTCGGGGTCGATGCACTGTTCCTCAACACCACGAAGGCACCGTTCGACAACGTCGCCGTTCGCAAGGCCGTGAGCATGGTCATCGATCGCAAGGCCGTGCACGAGCAGGGCTACTCGGGGTTCAAGGGCCTCGTGGATAACGTGAACGGTCTGCCATCGCCCGCGGGTGACGCCTTCACCGCCGCAGACTACAAGGGCAAAAAGGCGACCATCGATGTGACCGGCGCCAAGAAAGTGCTCACCGACGCCGGTTACACCTACAAGGGGTCGGCACTGATCGACCCAAAGGGCGCTCCCGTCACCTTCACGATGGTCGATCCGGCCGGCTGGTCGGACTACCTCGCCTCGCTGCAGATCATCGCCGATAATGTCGACAAGATTGGCATCACCGCCAAGGTGGAGACCGCGACGGTGGATGCCTGGACCAGCGCGGTGGGCACTGGCGACTTCCAGGCCACCCTGCACTGGACCAACACGGGATCGACCCCGTGGGACATCTACGCGAACATCATGGACGGCACCCAGTTGAAGCCGGTCGGTACCGCCGCCTCGTGGAACTTCGGGCGATTCGACAGTGCGGATGCCACGACGATGCTGCACGACTACGCCAACACCACCAGCGATAAGGATCGCACGGCGGCAATGGACGGCCTGCAGAAGATCATGGTGGAGCAGGTGCCGGCCATACCGCTGGCATCCGGTGCGATCGGTGCGGAGTTCTCGACGAAGTACTGGACGGGTTTCCCGACCGCGGATAATCCCTACGCGGTGCCGATGCCGACCCAGCCGAGCCTCTCGCAGGTGATCATGAAGTTGACATCCGTCAAGTAACAACCTCCGATTGGCCGGCCGCTGCGCAGCGCGCGGCGGCCGGCCCCACCCCCAACGGACCAGGACCCCGTATGCCCCCTCACGATGAAGTGACTCCCGTTCTCGAAACGGTGGGCCTCACCAAACACTTTCCGCTCCGCCGTGCCCGCCGGCAGGTCGTACATGCCGTGGACGGCATCGACATCCGTCTGATGCGTGGCACCGTCGTGGCGCTCGTGGGCGAGTCCGGGTCGGGCAAGTCGACCGTGGCCCGGCTGCTCGCCCAACTGCTGCCGGCAACCTCCGGAGTTATCCGCCTCAACGGCACTCCCGTATCGGCCCACTTCGGCCGGCGGTTCCGGGAATACGTGCGCCACGTGCAAATGATCTTGCAGGATCCCTTCGCCTCGCTCAACCCGATCCACACGGTGCGCTACGTGCTCGGCCGGTCCATCAGCATTCATCACCCCGAGGCCACTAGAGCTGAGCGTGCTGAGCTGCTGACCGGGCTGCTCAGCCAAGTGGATCTCACGCCGCCCGAGCGCTACCTCGACAAGTTTCCGCATGAGTTGAGCGGTGGCCAGCGCCAGCGCGTAGCAATCGCGCGAGCGCTCGGAGCGACGCCGCAGGTGCTGCTCGCCGATGAGCCGGTGTCGATGCTCGACGTCTCCATCCGCATCGGGGTATTGAACCTCCTGCAAGACCTGAAAGAGAAGTTCGATCTCACGATTCTCTACATCACCCACGACATCGCGTCGGCCCGCTACTTCGCCGACACAACGATGGTGATGTACGCGGGCCAGATCATCGAGCGCGGTCCGAGCGAGATGGTCACCCAGCATCCGGCCCACCCCTACACCCGGTTGCTCATCGCCTCTGCACCGGATCCCGACCAACTCACCGGGCGCGACGAACGCCCGGCGAAGGGCGAACCGCCGAGCCTCATCGCCCCGCCGAGCGGATGTCGCTTCCATCCCCGGTGCCCATTCGCGATGGAACGCTGCCTCACCACCACCCCACCGACGTTCAGCGTGGACGACGGCCAGGAGGCCGCTTGTTGGCTCTACGCCGAGGACGCAACGCTCGAGCGCGAGGCCGCGTTTGGGGTGCACCAATGAGATTCCTACTTCGCCGGATGGGTTTTTACCTGTTCACGGCCTGGGCGGCGATCACTCTCAATTTCTTCATCCCGCGCCTTCTGCCCGGCGACCCGGTGCAGTCCCTCATCAACAAATACCATGGGCGACTGTCCACCGATGCGATCGACTCCCTTCGAGTTTTGTTCGGACTCAACACCCATACGACCGTCTGGCAGGACTACCTCACTTACTGGAGCAACCTGCTTCACGGCGACTTCGGCATCTCGTTCACCTACTTTCCCACCCCCGTCGCCGAGGTGATGATTCAGTCGCTGCCCTGGACGCTCACGCTGGTGGGCATTTCCACGATCCTCGGATTTGTGCTCGGCACGCTCGCCGGTGTTGGACTCGGTTGGCGACGTGGTGCGTGGCTCGACTCGTTGCTGCCCGTTGCCAACTTCTTCTCCGCAATTCCCTATTTTTGGCTCGGCCTGATCGCCATCGCGATATTCGGTGTCGCGCTTCCGCTCTTCCCGGCATCCGGCGGCTACGACGGAGGGTTGCTTCCGTCGTTCTCGCCGGAGTTCATCGGGTCGGCGATCTACCACGGGGCTCTTCCCGCCCTGACAATCGTGCTGAGTTCGGTGGCGGGATGGATCCTCGGAATGCGCAACATGATGGTGACGGTCTCGTCTGAGGACTACGTGACCGTCGCGCAGGCGAAGGGACTCTCGGAGCGCCGGGTGATGTTCGGCTACGCTGCGCGCAACGCCGTGTTGCCGAGCATCTCGGGCTTCGCGCTCTCCCTCGGTTTCATCGTGGGCGGCACCCTTGTTACCGAGATGGTTTTCTCCTACCCGGGAATTGGCTACGTACTGTTCCAGGCCATCGGATCGAAGGACTACCCGCTCATGCAAGGGGTGTTCCTGATCATCACGCTCTCCGTGCTCGTGGCCAACATGGTGGCCGACTTTGCCTACACTTTCCTCGATCCGCGCACCCGACAGGAGGCCTGAGATGTCGCTCCTACGTAATCCGAAAGCATTGGCGGGCATGATCATCCTCGCGTTCTTCGTGCTGATCGCGATCATCGGGCCGTGGATCGCGCCCTACAATCCCAGCAAAGTCGGCCCCGACTCGTTGCAGCCGCCCTCCCCGGCGCACTGGCTCGGCACGACCAACACTGGCCAGGACATCCTCTCCCAGCTCATCGTCGGTACGCAGGGCGTGATGGTGGTCGGCCTCGTCGCCGGCATCCTCGCGACTATCATCTCGGTGATCGTCGGCGTGACCTCCGGCTTCCTCGGCGGCCTCGGCGACGAGGTTCTCTCCCTGATCTCCAACGTGTTCCTGGTGATTCCGGCGCTGCCACTGATCATCATCATCGCGGGACTGCTGCCTTCTGCAGGGGGGCTTACGATCGCGCTGGTGATCGCCCTCACCGGCTGGGCCTGGGGCGCGCGCGTGCTACGAGCGCAGACACTTTCGCTGCGCAATCGCGACTTCGTGGAGGCGGCACGAGCCAACGGCGAACCGATGTGGCGCATCATCTTCTTCGAGATCATGCCCAATCTCACCGCCGTGATCGCTTCGGGATTCATCGGAACGGTGATCTTCGCGATCCTCAGTGAGGTGACGCTCGCGTTCATCGGCGTCACGAGCATCTCCACCTGGAACTGGGGAACCGTGCTGTTCTGGGCGCAGTCAAGCCAGGCACTCGTACAGGGCGCCTGGTGGTGGTTCGTGCCGGCAGGGCTCTGCATCGCGGCGGTCGGCACCTCCCTCACGCTCATCAATTTCGGTATCGACGAATTCGTGAATCCGCGGCTGCGCAACACCGCCGCCAGCGCCGGAATCCTTCGTCGCAAGAAGATCCGGGCACGCATCGGATTCACGCCGGTGTACCGCGGCAACGCACAGACCAAGGGAGGCATGTCATGATCCTGACGACCCCGAACACCCGGCAAGCGGCATCCGCCTCCGATCGCCAGCCCGTGCTATCGATCAGGCACCTGTCGGTGGACTACGGCTACGACGACAACGCCGTTCATGCGCTCCACGACGTGAGCCTCACCCTGCACGCCGGCGAGGTTCTCGGGCTCGCGGGGGAAAGCGGATGCGGCAAGTCCACCCTCGCCTACGCGGCGACCCGCCTACTGCCTCCGCCAGGGGTGGTCACGGGAGGTGAGGTGCTCTTCACCAGTTCGCGCGACGGCCACGGTGGTGACCTCCTCACCATGACCGATGCCCGGCTGCGCGCCCAACGCTGGAGAGACACCGCGATCGTCTTCCAGGGATCGATGAATTCGCTCAATCCGGTGTACACGGTCGGCAGGCAGCTGATGGACGGTATCACCGCCCACTCGCCGCGCGGGTTTCGCGAACAGGCGCGGGTGCGTGCGCTCGAACTGCTCGAGATGGTCGGCATCCCGAAGGACCGGCTCGGCAGCTATCCGCACCAGCTCTCCGGCGGCATGCGCCAGCGTGTGATGATCGCGATGGCGCTCGCCCTCGAGCCCGAGGTCGTGATCATGGACGAGCCGACGACTGCGCTCGATGTGGTGATGCAGCGCCAGATCGTCGAGCAGATCATGAGCCTCAAAAAGGAGCTCGGGTTCTCGGTGATCTTCATCACCCACGACGTCTCGCTGCTGCTGGAGCTCACAGACCGGATTGCGATCATGTACGCGGGCAAGATTGTGGAGGATGCGAGCGCAGAGGAGGTCTACCGAATGCCGCGGCATCCTTACACTGCCGGGCTTCTGCACTCCTTCCCGCCGCTACACGGTCCGCGCCGGGAGCTCGGCGGCATCCCTGGT
>JAYTTG010000488.1:0-3669 GCA_043745175.1 Microbacteriaceae bacterium | reverse complement strand
GCTCCCGTCAGCGGAGTACGTGGAGATCGAAGGAGCCCCACACGGCATGCTCTGGACGCACCACGCCGAGGTCAACGCCGTGCTGCTGGCGTTCCTCGCGAAGTAGCGTTGCTCGGTGGTCGAGTTCTCACTATGCTCCGCGTGCGGAGCTACTCGACCGCCGGGTCGCCCGCAAGGCGCGACGACAGCCACTCGATCGTGTCTGCGAAAACCTCTTCTCGGTTCGTTTCATTGAAGACCTCGTGGCGGGCATCCGTGTAGATGATTAGTTTCACGTCACTGAGCTTTGACCGGGTGAGGTACCCCTGGGCGAGCAGCTCGGCGCTGTTCACCCCTCCGAGCGTGTCTTCGCTGCCGATCTGGATGAGCACGGGAATGTCGTGGGCGATGTCCCTCGCCGGTCGCCCGAGCAGCCGCAGGCTGTCTAAGACACCGAACAGCTTCATACCGTTGGCCTTGAAGGTGAGTGGATCGTCGAGGAACGCCTGCCCGACCGACTGGTCCCGACTCAGCCACTCGTATCCGGTCGACCCCAGGTGCGCGTGCTTCTTCGCGAGATCACCGCCGTTCATGTGGCGCAGGGTGCGGTAAGCAGTACCGGTAAGAATCAAGGCCTCGTAGTCATCCGCGTGTTGATTGATGATCGACTGCGCGATGAGCGAGCCCCAGCTGTGACCGAGCAGCGCGAGCGGTAGCCCCCTATTCTCCTCACGGATAATCGGCAGCAGTTCCCGCACCGAACGAATGGTGGAACGGATGCCGCCCGGGCCGAGTTTACCCAACTGGGAATGGTCCCCTCCCCACTGCTCGAGACCGGTTTGGCCATGCCCGCGGTGGTCGTCGGCGTAGACCGAGTACCCGGCGGTGACGAGCCGCTGGGCGAGGTCTTCGTAGCGCACCGCGTACTCGCCGAGACCATGGGCGATTTGCACCACGCCGATCGGCATGCCGGCTTTCCAATAGAAGAAGTGGATCGTCACGCCGTCCGAATCGACGAACGTGCGCTCTTGTCGCGCGGCAGTGAACTGGACCATCGAACGGACCTCCTGGACACGGGCGTATTCCCGGGTAATCCAGTGTAGAGCCGGGGGAGGACGGGTGCCGGGAAAGGGGAAGCGGCTGTCAGGCGCGACCGCACCGCCGGTATACCCCTGCCTGCCTGTGGCTTCTCTACGCAGCTGGGTGGGTCGTGTGCGCAGTGTCTTCGCGCTCAAAAGTGACATGCACTCCGGGCTCCGCTCCCACGAGTGACACGCGCTCCCGAATATGCGGGCACGCGTGTCACTCGCGGGTGCGGAGAGCGCGACGGGCCCGCGGGACCTCACTCCTGCAAGGGGCGACATCCGCCACCGATTCACTGCGGAGCGGCGCACTCGGCACTGTCGATGGTGGTCATGGTCTTCCTTCGACCAGGTTTACTGGCTTTGCGCCTCGACGAGTTGCCGGTACCGGCCATCGAGAGCGAGCAGTTCCTCGTGCGAACCGACCTCCGCGATACTGCCGTGATCGAGCACCACGATGCGGTCCGCCGATCGGATCGTCGACAGGCGATGGGCGACGATGAGCGTCGTGCGCCCCCCGATCAATCTCTGGAGAGCCTGCTGCACCTGGCGTTCCGACTCCCCGTCCAGTGCAGAGGTGGCTTCATCCAGCAGCAGGATGCGGGGATCGCGGATGAGCGCGCGGGCGATAGCGAATCGCTGGCGCTGGCCACCCGACAGCCGTGATCCGCGCTCACCCACGATCGTGCCCCAGCCCTCAACCATGTCGGCCACGATCTCGGTCGCGTTGGCGTCGGACAGTGCCTGGCGAACCTCCTCGTCGCTGGCTCCCACCAGTCCATGGGTGATGTTGTCGCGCACGGTGCCTTCGAACAACACCGACTCCTGGGGAACCACCGCGACGAACGCGCGAAGGGTGCGCATGTCGAGCTCGGCCATGTCGCGGTCATCGAAGAGGATGCGGCCTTCCGTTGGGCGGAGAAATCCGAGCACGAGGTTCAGAAGTGTCGATTTGCCCGACCCCGACGGACCGACGAAGGCGATCGTCTCCCCCCGCCGGATGTGCAGATCGATTCCGGTGAGCACGGGACGCGTGCCATCCGCATGCTCGAATCCCACGTTCTCCAGCCGCAGGTCGCCGTCGAGGCTGGAGACCACCGCTTTGCCATTGTTTGCTTCGATATCCGGCTCTTCGAGAACTTCGCAGATCGACTTCACCGACTCGATGCCTCGGGTGATGATCGGCGCGAGTGACAGCAACGCAACGATACTCCCGGTGAGAATTGTGAAATAGGTGCTCAGCAAGACGACCTCTCCGGGAGTGATCGGGATGAATCCGGTGAGGGAGGCAAGCGCCGCCGCGGTGAGACAGAGCACTCCGAGCGACTGGTAGGAGATCCAGCTCAGGGCACCGAAAGATCCATTCAGCCGGTCGAGTTTGAGACCGGCTTCGCGCACCCCCTCGGCGCTTCGACCGACGCGATCGGCCGCATCCGATTCGAGTCCGTGGGCTCGAGTGATGGGCATCAGCGTCGACATCTCCCCCACCCGCGCCGACAGGTGTTCGACCGTATGACGAAACTGCTCGTTGCGAGCATTCGACCGACGGCGAAGCCCTCGCACCAGAAGAGCGGCGACCGGCACCGCGATGAAGAAGACGGGAACGAACGCGGGAACTCGCAGGGCGGTCACCACGATCGCTCCGGCGAGTACGAAGAACGCAGAGAATCCTGTCTGGGCAGACTGCTGCATCATCAACTCGATGTTCTCGACATCCCGGATGATTTTGGTCTGGATGATCGAAGAACTCGCGCGCGAGTGGTACCCGATCGTGAGTTCCTGCAGCTGGTGGGTGATGCGGTTGCGGATGTCGACCGCGAGCTGTCGAACGCTGCCCATGTACAGCGTCACAAAGACGATATTGGTGGGGAAATTCTGCAGGAGGATAACCAGGGCCACCCCAAGAAGCCAGAAGAGTTGCTGCGGCTGGCCGTGGGAGACCACGATATCGATCACCGAAGCGGTGATGACCGGCAGCACCCACTGGGGGCAGTCTTTGATACCGAAAACCAGCATCGAGAGCAGGATGCGGGTCCGAAAGGGCCGCAGCCACCCGAGCAGGGTGCGCCCGGGGCGGGTGGTATCCGCGCCAAACGTGCGCCGCTCAGTCACACCGGGAACCCGATCATCGTGGGTGTGCCACGCCGTGATGCCTCACGTCATAGTGCTGCCGCACCACGTCTTCCGCCGGCTTGCCATAGATGCAATAGTCGTCGTCGGTCGCCGCGGCGTCGAGTGCATAGAGCCGGGGTGGCCAGTCCCAAAGCATGAAACCCTGCACCCACGGTCGTTTTACGCAGGTTTCGAAGGCATCCCGGTACCAGTCGGCCTGCTCGGCGCCCGAGACGGCACCCTGCAGCGTCCAGTCGTTCGGGCGGGCAGATGACCCGACGCGGCTCGGACACCCGGACTCCATGAAGAAGAAGGGCTTGCCCTCCCGCTCCACCACGACCTCGATCCGGTCGAGCTGGTCATCCCATTGGCCCATCGGGTAGTACCCGCTCGACGAGATGATGTCGACGGCATCCCACCAGGTGACTCGATCCTCCTGGTATTTATCGCAGTTGTAGGTCACCAGACCGCTGTAGACGGCGCGCACCTCGGCGAT
>JAYTTG010000487.1:0-3673 GCA_043745175.1 Microbacteriaceae bacterium | reverse complement strand
GCGAGAGAGTCCATGAACAGACTCGGGCTGGCGCCTACTGCGCGGATCGGGCAGCGGTGTCTCGTCGCCATCCACGAGGTAGCCGTAGTCGATGCCGGAGACGCCCTCCGGTGCCGTCCACCAGCCGCCGCTGGTCGCCGTCATCTCGTGACGCTCGCCGTCGAGCAGTAGCGTGAGGGTCGAGGCCGTGGGAGCCCAGATAGCGAAGGGTATCGCGTCAGGGGTCATCGCGTCAGTGGGTATCGCGTCAGTGGGTATCGCGTCAGGGGTCATCATCGGTCGCCTACTCGTTCGGGATCAGCAGTGCTACAGGGTATCGCTCTAGTACCTCGGAAAGCAGCAGGGTGCCGCCCTCGAATGTGCGACCGGTGAAGACATCGGTGACAGGACGCCCGGCGACGATCACAGACGTGTTCCCCCAGCCGCCCGCTCGGGCAAGGCCAACCGGCAGGCGCGTGGCAAGGGTGAGCGCCGCTCCGCGGTCGAAGGCGACGACGTGCTTTGCCGCAAATCCAAAGGCTTCAATCGCGGCGTACCGGCTAAACAGCTCGGGCCGGTCCCGACGCAGCCGAAGGGCCCGGGAGGTCACGAGCAGCTTCGCCGCACCCGACTCGTCGATCGGCGGGTGGGCTCCGGCGTCGATGGCGGCGAGATAGAGCCGTCGTTCGTCGAAGTCGACCGGGCGGCGGTTGTCGGGGTCGACGAGGGAGGTCTCCCACAGCTCGCTGCCCTGGTAGACATCCGGAACCCCCGGGGCAGTGAGCTGGATGACCTTGGCCGAGAGAGAATTCGACCAGCCGGGCTGGCGCACGGCTTCGAGCACGCGCTCGAGGATGCCGACCACGTGCGGGTCGTCGAAGGCGCAGTCGACGAGCGCGTGCATCCGTCGTTCGAATTCTTCGCGCGGTGCGGTCCATCTCGTGGAGTTGCCGGCCTCGCGCGCGGCCTTCTCGGCGTAGCCGTGCAAGCGCTCACGGCTGGCCGGCCAGGCGCCGATGATCGCTTCCCAGAGCAGCGACTCGAGCGGACCGTCGCCGAGCGGAACCGCGTCGCGCAGCTCACCGAGCGCAGCCGCCCACTCTGTCGGAATCTCGGCGAGCACAGTGATGCGTGCCCGCACGTCTTCGCCGCGTTTAGTGTCATGGGTGGAGAGAGTGGTGAGGGATAACGGGAAGCTCGCTTGGCGCACCTGCTGGCGGCGGTGGAATTCGTCGATACCGATGGAGAACTCCGAGGGATCCGCACCCACTTCGGTGAGCGACCCGAGCCTGGTATAGCGATAGAACGCGGTGTCTTCCACGCCCTTCGCCATCACCATGCCAGAGGTCTGCTGGAAGCGGATCGCGGCCGGATGGCTCGGATCACTCAGCATCGGAAGCAGATCGTCGATGCGCCGCGCGAGCTCCGGACGATACTCCTTCGCCAGCCTCACCGCTTCGTGAAAGTGCTCCATGCCGAGGGGAAGGTAGGAGCGATAGACCGGAAAGCAGGCAAGAAGCTCGGCCAGGGCATCCGCCGTTTGTTCATGAGGCCCAGCGCGGCCAAGCTCGCGCTCGATCCGCAAGACCTCGGAGCGCAGGATGCCATCGGCGATCGCTCGCTTCGTGCCGTGGATGAGGCGGGTCCAGGAGACCGGCTCGGTCGAGTCGCGCAGGGTGGAGTCCAGGGCGTCGAGTGCCATGCGACCGGCTGGATCCACCAGAATCCTGTCGACATCCGCGAGGGCGTCGTAGCCCGTCGTTCCCGACGTGGCCCACGCGGTGGGCAGCTGTTCGTCTCCCTCGAGGATCTTCTCCACGAGCACGTAAGCGCCGTCGGTGGCCGCCGCGAGGGCGTCGAGATACCCGGCAGGGTCGGCGAGCCCGTCGGGGTGGTCGACCCGCAGGCCGTCGACGAGGCCCGCGGTGATCCAGCGGACGATCTCCCCGTGCGACTCGTCGAACACTCGGGGCGTTTCGACGCGGATGCCGGCGAGCGTGTTCACCGCGAAGAACCTGCGGTAATTGAGCTCGGCATCCGCCCGGCGCCAGTTCATCAGCTCGTAGTTCTGACGGGAGTGCACCTCAGCCGCCGAGGCCCCGTCGTCTGCCGTGCCCGGTGCGATCGGGAAGCGAATGTCGTAATATGCGAGCTGTCCGTCGATGATCTGCAACTCGGGATCTAGCTCGTCGCCGAGCACCGGGATGCGCACCCGGCCACCGCCGAACTCCCAGTCGACGTCAAATGCCTCCGCGTAGCGAGACTTCCGCCCGTGAGTGAGCAGGTCCCACCACCAGACGCTCTGCTTCGGAGTGGCCACCCCCACATGGTTAGGCACGATGTCCACGAGCACGCCGAGCCCGAGCGCTCGGGCGGCGGCGGAGGCGGTATCCAATCCCTCCCGACCTCCGCGAGCCGGGTCGACGAGCGAATGATCGACCACGTCGTAGCCGTGGTCGGAGCCCTCCTCCGCCTTGAGGAGGGGAGAAAGGTAGAGCCAGTCGGCCCCGAGATCGTGAACGTAGCCGGCGATGCGCGCCACAGCGTTCAAGTCGAAGGACTCGCGAATCTGCAGCCGGTAGGTCGAGGTGGGAACTCGCATCAGCGTATCTCGGGAATGCGCGGAGCGGCCGCCTGCGTGCCTGCCTGGGCGCTCAGGGAAGCCGCGACCGAATGGTCGATCTCCACCTCGGGAGCGACCCAGGCGCGCAGCACGACCAGGGACTTCGCCACGACCTGGAGCACGTCTGTCGCCCTGCGGGGTTCGGTGTCGGCCAGCTCGCCGGAACTGTCGATCACAATCTCCCACGAACCGCAAAACTCCTCGGAGGGCAGGGTAAAGTCCACCGGATCGTCACCGGCGTTAAAAAAGATGGCGAAGTTGAGGTCGGTGATGCGCTGGCCGCGCAGGTCGCGGCCCTGGATGCCGTTGCCGTTGAGGAATACACCGATGGCTCGGCCGAAGCCGGAGTCCCAGTTCTCCGGCTCCATTTCCTCTCCGCCGGGAGTCAGCCAGACGATGTCCGCGAGCGGTTCACCCGCTCCCCGCTTCACCGGGTGGCCATCGAAGAAGCTCTTGCGGCGAAATGTGGGGTGGTCTTTGCGCAACCGGGTGAGGGCGGCCACGAACTCGGTGAGCGGAGCATCCGCCGCATCCCAATGCACCCACGAGATCTCGGAGTCCTGGGCGTAGGTGTTGTTGTTGCCCCGTTGCGTGCGTCCGAGTTCGTCGCCATGCAGGATCATCGGAACCCCCTGCGAGAGCAGCAGTGTGGCGAGGAAGTTGCGCTGCTGTCGGGCGCGAAGGCCGAGCACCGCAGGGTCGTCCGTCGGGCCCTCCACTCCGGAGTTCCAGGAGCGATTCTCCGACTCCCCGTCGTGGTTCCCCTCGCCGTTCGCGTCGTTGTGCTTCTGGTTGTACGACACGAGGTCGGCAAGGGTAAAGCCGTCGTGCGCGGTCACGAAGTTGATGGATGCCACGGGGCGTCGCCCATCGCCCTCGTAGAGGTCTGCCGACCCGGTGAGGCGCGCCGCGAACTCGCCGAGAGTGGAGGGTTCACCGCGCCAGAAGTCGCGCACGGTGTCGCGGTACTTTCCGTTCCATTCCGTCCACTGCGGCGGGAAGTTGCCCACCTGGTAGCCGCCGGGGCCCACGTCCCAGGGCTCGGCGATGAGCTTCACCTGCGAGACGATC
>JAYTTG010000486.1:0-3681 GCA_043745175.1 Microbacteriaceae bacterium | reverse complement strand
TGGTTCTGGGACGACAGGTCGAGGTTGGCCCCGACTCCGGCCCCGGCAAGGTCCTTACGCAGGTCGGGCAGGATGGCGCGGATCGCGTCGCGGCCCAGGTCTGTCGGTGCGAAGAGCTCGACCCGGATGCCCTCCGGGCCCACGTGTGCGCGCACCGTCACGGGTCCAAGAGTGTCGGGCGTCACACTGATGGTCATCGTGTGCGATCCAGGTCCGGCTGCAGCGAGAGTGAAGATCGGACGGGCAAGCTGGCCGGCGAAGGGCGTGTTCTGGGTTTGCGGCGGCGCGGAAGTGGCAATCGGTGCGGCTGCCGCCTCGAGCCGGGCAGGAGGTGTAGCGATCGGTAGCAGTGCCACGGCATCCGTCGTCACCGCGATCGGCTTGGTCCGGGCCGCGGGGAGGGTGGATGCGGCGGGGGATACGACCGCGGGGGATGTCGCAGTCAGGGATGGAAGCGCGGCGGGGGTTGGCGTGGCCGAGAGCGGAACCACCGAGGCGGAGGTCGGCACGGAGGTCAGCGCTGAGGTCGGCGCTGACGGAGCGTCGGTCGACACAGCTGCTGCGGGGCTGATGGTCCGCAGGGGACGCGCACTCGACACAGCGGTTCCGGCAGACATAGCGGTTCCGGCAGGCACAGCGGCTCCGGCAGGCACAGCGGCTCCGGCAGACACAGCTGGCGAGGCGGCGAGGGGACCCGCGACGACAGCAGTTGGGGCGGCGGCGGCGGCCGGCGGCATGTCGCTCGACGCACCCGTCACGGAACCCACGGTGGGCGGCAGGGCGGCGGAAACTGCGGCAGTTGGCACCAGCGTCAGCAAGGGGAGAAGCACGGGAAGAAGCGAGGGAGGAGGCAGCGCGATCGGCAACGCCACCTCCGGAGAGGCGACCTGCACCGGTTGTTCTGCCGCGAGGGGCGCTACCGGGTCGGTCGCCGAATCGGCGGTTTCCTGCCCTGCGCCCGTCACGGGGGAAACCGAAGCGCTGGCGGTGGCGACGGATGCCGTGAGACCTGCGAGCACGGCGGCAGCAGTGAGGGCGCCGGGCATAACGGGAGCGGCAGGCGCGGCCGTCACGCCGGTTGCGGCAGAAGAAGTCGTGGCGACCAGTGCGGCATTCACGTCGGTCATCACCGCACCGAAGCCGGTGGCCGCGGCCGAGCTGTTCGCCTGGCCGGTGGCCGAGGCCGAGCTGTTCGCCTGGCCGGCGGCCGAGTGGGCCGGGGAGAGCGCGACGAGAGTCATCCCGCGTCCACCTCTCGCGTGCGGTGCCAACTCGTCGACGAGATCTCGTCGAGCGTGGCTTGCTCGGCCACGAGAATGCCGTTCGCCACAGCGTCATCGAATCGTATCTCGAGCTTTTCGAGCCCGATCGATCGGGCGCGAGCCGCCGTGAAAGCGGTGTTCGCGGCATCGAGGGAGACGCGGTGATCGCAATCGAGCGCCTGCAGCTCGGCGAGCATGCTGCGCAGGGCGGCGCGGGATGCCGCGACCGCATAGAGCACGGACGCGCTGGTGGCTTCACTCGAGGTGGCGCCGAGGGCGGATCGGGCTCGACGCTGGCGCGCCGTGCCTTCTACGACGCGGGCGTTGGCGGCCGAGAGGTCGATCGCCGCCTGGTCCTGTTGCACCTGTCGGAGCCGCAGGAGTCCGGCGAGCGGGAATGAGCGGGCCATCAGTTGCCTTCCAGTATTCGGACGAGGGAGGTGAGCTGCGCCCACGCGTCATCGGACGTCGACTGCTGGCTGATCCTCTGCTGCAGGAACGCGTTGATCGACGACTCGTGATCGACAGCGGCGTCGACGAGGGGGTTCGCGCCGCGCTGGTAAGCGCCGACATCGAGAAGATCCTGGGCGGCCCGGCGGGCGGCAAGGGTCTTGCGGAACACCTGGGCTGTGTGTACTTGCTCGGGCGAAATCACCCGGGAGGCGACGCGGGAGATCGAGCCGAGCACGTCGATGGAGGGGAAGTGCCCGGAGACTGCGAGCTTGCGATCCAGCACGACGTGTCCATCAAGAAATGAGCGAGCCGCATCGGCGATCGGCTCGTTGTGATCGTCACCATCCACGAGCACCGTGTAGATGCCGGTGACCGATCCGATTTCGCCCGTTCCGGCCCGCTCGAGCAGCTGCGCGAGAAGCGAGAACGTCGACGGCGGGTAGCCGCGGGTAGCCGGTGGTTCACCGACCGAGAGTCCGATCTCGCGCTGGGCCATAGCCACCCGGGTGAGGGAGTCCATCATGAGCATGACATCCGCTCCCTCGTCACGGAAGGATTCGGCGATGCGGGTAGCCATGAAGGCGGCGCGCAGGCGCATCATGGCTGGCTCGTCGGAGGTCGAGACGACCACGATCGAGCGGGCGAGTCCCTCGGCACCGAGGTCGTCTTCGAGAAATTCCCGCACCTCCCGTCCGCGCTCGCCGACCAGCGCGATGACCGAGACCTGGGCATCCGTCCCCCGCGCGATCATGGAGAGCAGCGACGACTTGCCGACCCCGGATCCGGCGAAGAGTCCCAGGCGTTGGCCCGTACCAATGGTCGTGAGGGTGTCGAGCACGCGTACGCCGGTCTGCAGCGGCGTATCGATGCGCGCCCGGTGCATTGCCGATGGGCTGTCGTTGTCGATCGAGACCAAGCGCATGACGTCGAGCGGTCCCTTACCGTCGATCGGGCGACCGAGGCCGTCAATCACCCGGCCGAACAGGCCATTGCCGGTAGGTACCAGAACCGGAAGACCACGCGAACGGGCCGGAGCGCCGGCGTTGACCCCGGTCAGACGGCTGAGCGGCATGCAGCGGATTCCCGACGGCGTCGTTGCGATCACCTCGGCATCGAGAAAGCCGGTGCCGCCGTCGGCGACGCTGTCGCCGACGCGCACGAGGTCACCGATGGCGCAGTCCAGTCCGCTGATCTCAAGGCCGAGACCGACGATGGAGGAGACGACACCCACCCGTTCCGGCCGGCCGGCCGCCAGAGCGGTGCGGAAGCGCTCGGCGTGCGGTCGCCAGGTCGTGCTCACGGTGCGTCTCCGAGGATCGCAACGCGGGCACGCGCCACTGCGGTACCGATTCGAGCGTCGAGGTAGCCGAGGGGGAGCTCAGCGATCGCGTCGCCACGGGCGATCGAAGCATCCGCGGTGAAGGAGACACCGGCAGCAGCACGCACGGCCTCGTCGAGCACGCCGAGATCGAGGGGATTGAGGCGGACTGTCGTGATCGTCGCCGGGTCGACCGCAGCGAGCGCGCGCGCGAGCGCGGCCTTCGCGGACCGTTCACCATCGGCCAGGGCCTCCCCGAGGATCGTCTCCGCGAGTTCGAGGGCGGATGCTGCGATCGCATCCTGCGCATCGGTCACTATCGGAAGCAGGCGGCCGTCGAGCGCCGCTGCGGCCGCCATGAGCACCGCGATCGCGCGATCCGTGCGCGCGGCATCATGCAGGAGTGCGGCGCGGTGTTCCGCGTCGAGAGCAGCCTTTTGGCCGGCGAGTTCGGCACCCGCGGCTCGCAGCCCGCTCGCGTAGCCCGCAGCATGTCCAGCAGCGCGATTGTCGGCGTCGGCCTGATCCTGTTGGGCACTGCTCGGAAGGGAGGGGAAGGTCAGGGGGAAGAAGTCACGCGACATATTCTTCCTCTTCTCCGCGCTGAAGGGTGATGATGCCTTCCGCCTCGAGGGTGCGGATCGCGCG
>JAYTTG010000485.1:0-3715 GCA_043745175.1 Microbacteriaceae bacterium | reverse complement strand
TAGGCGGTGGTGACCCAGGCCTGCTGGCTGAGGCCGTTCAAGTCATCCGCAATGGTGCGGATGGAGGTGCCGACCACGGTCTGGTCAAGGGCGGAGAGAAACATGCCGGCCATAAGGCCGTAAAGCACGAAAAGAATCTGCCGGTGGGTCATGATCCCGCCGGACTCGTGGACCTCTTTGGCCCGGGTTGCTGCGTCGACGCGTGACATGGATCCTCGATTTGTGTGGCGAAGGGAGACTTAACTGAAATGACCACTGAAGAACGATCGTTCTTCAGTGGCGCAAAATCTTGCGTGCCGTGCAAAGTTACACGCAGGGCAAGCATTTCGCAAGTCGATTTCGGCGCAAATTCAACGAAGTCCGACGAAGAAGGCAAACTGTCAGGTTGCCAAGCGGGCGGTGTCAGCTCCGGACGGTGACGAGAGTACTGACCGGTGCCCAATCGAAAATCGTGGCGATCACGTCAACGGGGACGTGGACGCAGCCGTGCGAGCCTTGGGTCGTGTAGAGCGGACTGCCGTAAGGGAAGGTCTGCCATGACGAGTCGTGGAATCCGATGCCGCCGTCGAATGGCATCCAGTATTTGACCGGATCGTTCCATGGGCCGTTGACGTCCTTGCCGGCGAGCACGGTGTTGCGGCTCTTGCCGGTGATGTGCGAGGTACCGAGGGGGGTCGTGTACCGAGCATTAGTTATCGCTGATGCACCGGTTGTGATGGCACTATCGATGAGAAGTGCGTCACCGGTGCACGCCCACAGATGCTGCTCACCGATACTCACATAAATGTGTTTGATTCCGGCTGGAGTTCCGGCGCAGGGCGACGCGATCGGAGCCGCGGGCTGCGCGGGCGCGGCAACGGTTTTCGCGACCGGAGCCGGTGCGGCTGCCACCGGCGTCGAGGTGGGCGTTGCCGTGGGGGTAGCGGTGGGCTTCGGTGTGGATGTCCCGGTGATCGCCGACGCGTCGCGCATACCGGCGCTGCACCCAACGAGTACGACTAGGAGCGCCGTCGCCCCGGTGATTGCGAAGGCCCGTCGCAGGTTGGCTATACGTTCCACTGGTCGTCCCCACACTCAATCATTTGTCTAAGCAGACCATAACCCTAGATGTCCGGGCCAGACAGCACCGCATCCGCCGAGTCTTTTCGTGCGACTTGCCAGCCTGGCTCCCTGCTCACACGCCCCGGAGGAAGATCAGTCACCCTCCGAGCGCCGCGTCCACGATGGCCTTGGCTTCGTGCTGCACCTGTGCGAGGTGCTCTGGGCCGAGAAACGACTCCGCGTAGATCTTGTACACGTCTTCGGTGCCGCTCGGCCGGGCCGCAAACCACGCATGCTCGGTGACTACCTTCACTCCGCCGACGGCAGCACCGTTGCCTGGGGCCTCACTCAGTTTCGCGAGTATCGGTTCCCCTGCGAGGTCGGTGGCGGTGATCGAGAAACCGGTGAGAGTGCCAAGAGCTGCCTTCTGCGCCTTCGAAGCTGCGGCATCCACCCGCTCGTACACAGGCGAGCCGAACTTCGCGGTGAGCTCGCCATAGAGCTGGCTGGGGGACTTGCCGGTGACCGCGATGATCTCGCTCGCGAGCAGGGCGAGCAGGATGCCGTCCTTGTCGGTGGTCCATACGGTGCCGTCCTTACGGAGGAAGCTCGCCCCTGCAGATTCCTCACCGCCGAACGCGACGGAGCCGTCGACGAGTCCGGGCACGAACCACTTGAAGCCCACCGGAACCTCCCAGAGGCGGCGGCCGATCGATTCGGCAACGAGGTCGATCAGTGAACTTGAGACGAGCGTCTTGCCGATCGCGGCATCCGCGCTCCACTGGGGGCGGTGGCTGTAGAGGTACTGGATGGCGACAGCCAGGTAGTGGTTCGGGTTCATGAGCCCGCCGTCCGGGGTCACGATGCCGTGCCGGTCGGCATCGGCGTCATTACCGGTGACCACGTCGTAGTCGTCCTTGTGCACCAGCACGCTCGCCATGACGGATGCCGATGACGGATCCATGCGGATCTTGCCATCCCAGTCGAGCGTCATGAATCCCCATTGCGGATCCACCCCTGGATTGACCACAGTGAGGTCGAGTCCATAGCGCTCGGCAATTGCGCTCCAATAGTGAACACTCGCGCCACCGAGGGGATCGGCGCCGATATGAACGCCCGCCTTTTTGATTGCCTCGACGTCGATGACGTTCTCGAGGTCATTCACGTAGTTGCCGCGGAAGTCATAGGTGCCAACGCCCGAGGGCTCGGCCCGGTTCACGGCATGGCTACCCTCGGCGATGATCTCGTTCGCTCGGTTCGCGATCCAGTTGGTGGCGTCGCTGTCGGCCGGTCCGCCGTGTGGCGGGTTGTACTTGAAGCCGCCATCGCGAGGCGGATTGTGGCTCGGGGTCACGACGATGCCGTCGGCCTGCGGCTCGCCGGGGGCGATCGAGCCGTTGTACCTGATGATTGCGTGGCTGATTGCCGGTGTGGGCACGAAGTCGCCAAACTCGTCGACCAGGGCCTCCACCCCGTTGGCGATCAGCACCTCGAGGGCAGTGGTCTCGGCCGGACGGCTCAGGGCATGGGTGTCGCCGCCGATGAAGAGTGGACCGGTGATGCCCTGCCCCGCGCGGTATTCCACAATGGCCTGCGTAATTGCCGCTATGTGGGTCTCGTTGAAGGCACTGTCCAGGCTGGAACCGCGGTGGCCTGAGGTGCCGAACACCACTTTCTGCTCGGCAATACTCACATCGGGCACACGCTCGTAGTAGGCCGCGAGCAGCGCGTGCACGTCGACGAGATCAGAGGTCTGGGCTGGCTGTCCTGCGCGAGCATTCATGCACCAAGTCTTGCACCCGCGGCACGTCGGTCTCCAGGAGTAGGACGTCGTTCCTCCGCCGCGGCGAGCCAATAAACTCGGCGCTATGCCGAATCTGACTCACGCCGACGACACCTATTCCTACCTTGGTCCGGCCGGCACCTTCACGGAGGCCGCGCTCGCCCAGGTGACGGATGCCGTCGGCAAGACCTGGCAGCCGGTCAACAACGTCGGCCAGGCCCTCGACGATGTCGTGTCGGGGCGCAGCATCGCGGCAATGATCGCGATCGAGAATTCGATCGAGGGCGGCGTGACTGCGAGCCAGGATGCGCTCGCCAACATCCCGAAGCTCCGCATCGTCGGCGAATATCTCGTGCCGGTTAACTTCGTGCTCGTGGCACGGCCGGGCACCCGGCTGTCGGATGTGCGGGTCGTCAACGCGCATCCGGTTGCCTACGCGCAGTGTCACCTCTGGCTCGAGGCGACCTTGCCCGCGCATGGCCACCTCACGGCCACCTCCAACGTTTCCGCGGCGGCATCGCTCCTGGCCGACGCCACTGCGGATGCCGCAATCGCGCCCCCCGGAATCACCGGCCACTATCCGCTCGAGGTGCTCGCGAGCGACATCGGCGACAATCCGAATGCGGTCACCCGCTTCGTGCTCGTAAGCCGCACGACCCGGCTGCCCGCGCCGACCGGGTCGGACAAAACCAGCGTGATTGTGGAGCTTCCGGATGACACGGCTGGCCGGCTGCTTGAGATGCTGGAGCAGTTCGCCACTCGCGGGGTCAATATGAGCCTGCTCGCTTCCCGGCCGATCGGAGACGCCCTCGGTCGATACAGGTTCGTGATCGATCTCGACGGCCATCTTCACGACGAGCGGGTCGCTGAGGCCCTGCTCGGTCTCAAGCG
>JAYTTG010000484.1:0-3716 GCA_043745175.1 Microbacteriaceae bacterium | reverse complement strand
GTTGCCGTGTCGGTCATCGTCTGGTTCCTTCCCGGAGGCGCGGGTTGCTGAGCCCGTCGACGCCGAAGTTGATCAGGGTAAGAGAGGTGGCGAGCAACGCGATGCAGAGGCCGGGGGCGAAGAGCAGCACCCATTGCCCGGTGAGCAGCGCGTTGGAGTTCTGCGCCCAGAAGAGCATCGTGCCCCAGCTCACCGTTGACGAGTCGCCGAGCCCGAGGAACTCGAGCCCTGCTTCGGCGAGGATGGCGGAGGTTGCAGCACCGAAGAAACTCCCGACGATGAGCGAGGTCATATTGGGCAGGATCTCGCGGAACACGATGCGAAACGACCCCTCGCCGCTGAAGACGGCCGCGGTGATGAAGTCGCGCGAGCGCAGCGATTGCGTCTGGCTGCGCAGTACCCGAGCACCCCAGGCCCAACCGGTGATCACCACCACCAGGATGATCATGCCGATGCCGCCGTTTTGCAGGTAGGCGGCGATCACGATCATGAGCGGCAGGGCCGGAACCACGAGGAACAGGTTGACGACGAAGTTGATCACGTCGGCGGCAAAGCCACGCACGTACCCCCAGCTGAGGCCGATGAGCACCGCGATGATCGTGGAAAATACCCCGGCGACGAAGCCGACTAGCACGCTCACGCGCGCGCCGTAGATGAGCTGGCTCAGGACATCCTCGCCCGCGGCCGTGGTGCCGAACCAGTGGGTGCTCGAGCCGTTGGCGCTGCGGGCGAACCCAGTGGCGCTCCCGTCATAGGGCGCGAGCAGTGGCGCAAAGATCGCGGTGAGCAGGAAGACACCGAGGATCACCACGCCGATGCGCGCCTTGCGGTTGCTCCAGATGGTGGCGACGACGCGGCCGACGACGCGCCACGGGGAGGGCGCCGCGGCCACCTGCCTGTGCGAGTCGCCCTGCCGCAGGGGGGCGGGGTTGAGGGTTGCGGGAGACGTCATCGTCGTGTCCTACTTTCGGGTACGCGGGTCGAGTACGCCGTACAGGATGTCGACGAGGAAGTTAGCGACGAGCACACTCACGGTGATCATCAGGAAGAGGGCCTGCATCAGTGGGTAGTCCTGGTTGGTTACCGCCTTGAGCAGCAGGTAGCCGATGCCGGGGTAGCCGAACACCGACTCGACGAGCAGCGAACCACCGACCACCCCGCCGAGCGCGAGACCAAAGGAGGTGAGATTCGGCAGGATCGCGTTGCGGGCCGCGTAGCGAAGGGCAACGGTATGGCTTTTGAGTCCGTTGGCCTCGGCGAACATCACATAGTCGTCACCGAGGGTGTTGATCATGGTGTTGCGCATTCCGAGGATCCACCCTCCGAGCGAGGTGATCAGGATCGTCAGCGCCGGCAACACCGCGTGATACAGGATGTCGACGATGTACGCCCCGGTGAACGCCGGCGTCGAGGTGACTCCCGCTGCTCCGGAGGTGGGGAACAGGTGCGCGACGTAGCCAAGGAAGAAGAGCAGCAGCAGCGCCGTCCAGAAGTAGGGGAATGCGCTGCCGAAGCTGCCTCCGAGGGTGGGAAGGGCATCCATCCAGGTGCCCCGCTTCCATGCGGCGAGCACACCGAGAAGGGTGCCGCCGATGAAGGCGATGATCGTCACCAGGCCCACCAACACGATCGTGTAGGGCAGTGCCTCGGAGACGAGCGTCGAGACCGGCTGCGGGAAGAACGTGTAGCTCACCCCGAAGTCGAGCGTGACTACCTGGTGCAGGTAGGACACGTACTGGTCTCCGAGGTTGCCGGTCGGCACTCCGAGCTGGGCTTCGATCGCCTTCCTGGTGGCAGCCGAGACGGGGCCACTCTGGCCGAGCTTGGCCAGGGCGGCATCCGTCGGCGAACCGGGCATGAGACGCGGCAGGATGAAGTTGAGCGTGACAGCGGCCCACAGGGTGAGCACGAACAGGCCGAGTTTTCGCAATGCGAACATCACTTGCCCTCCGCGGAATCAGACGCGGCCTTCGACTTGGCCGTGCTCTTCAGGTGAGTGAAGATGAGCAGCGGCGTCGACTGGTAGTTCTTTGGACTGGTGTACGGATCCTTCGCCGTCGGCCAGCCGGTGAACTTCTGCGTGTTGTAGAGACCCCACGACCCGCCGTAGTAGAGCGAGATAACGGGCAGTTTGTCGTACATCACGCTCTGCAGCCGGTGGCCGAGTTGCAGTTGCTTTGCCTTGTCTGTCGTCTCGCGATACTGCGCGAGCAGCGAGTCGGTGGTCGCGTCGGAGAAGCGCTCGAAGTTACTCGGCGCGGCTTTGCCGATCGGCGTGATGAACGAGCTTGACAACGCGGCGTTGAAGTCCTGGTATACCGAACCGGTGCCGCCGAATCCGCCCATCGCGAGGTCGTAGTCGCCGTTCTGCAGTGCGAGCTGGTACGCCGCGGGCTGCGGCTGCACCACCTTCACGGCAATGCCGACGGCGCCGAGTTGCTTCTGCACCTCCTGCACCCCCCGCAGCCAGTCCGTATAGCCGTTAGCGGTCGTGATCGAGATCGAGACCTGCTTGCCGGCGGCGTCGACGAGCCTGTCGCCTCGCATCGTGTAGCCGGCCGCGATGAACGACGCGAGCGCCTTCACCGTGTCCTGCGAGATGACGCCGTCGTTGGGCAAGGCTGGATTGAGCAGAGATTTCTGGGCCGGCAGCAGCATTCCGCTCTGCCCCGCCTGCTGCATGTAGCCTTCCGCGGCGGAGTCTCCGACGGCCTTGCGATCGAGCGCGGCCGACAGCCCGGCGCGAAAGTCGAGGTTGTTGAACGGCGCCTTGGTGAGGTTGGGGTAGAGCACGATCGTGCCCCCCGGCGGAAACCAGTACTTATTGTCTTTATTTGCGGCCAGCCAGGTGCCCTTCACGTCGCTGATAAACGAGTAGGCCCAGTCGTAGCCCTTGGTCACGACGTCGAGCTGCGTATTGGATCCCGGCATTACGAGATGCTTCGCGGCCACCTTGTCGGCCTGCCAATACTTCTCGTTTTTGTCGAGGCTGTACTGCTGGGGAAAGAAGTTACCGAGTTTGTAGGGCCCGGAGCCCACGGGGTTCGGGTTGAGGAAGGTATCGGGCTTGGCGACCGTGCTCCAGAGGTGCTGCGGCACGATCAACACCTGGGCGATAATCAGGGCGGCCGGTGAATTCGGGCCATTGAGGTTCACGGTGACCACGTCGCCCGCGACATCCACCGACCTGATGTATTGCCAAATTCCGGTCGTATCGAGGGTGGGGTACTTCTTCAACAGTGCGTAGGTGAAGGCCACATCGGCCGGCGTGAATTTCACGCCATCGGCCCAGGTCACGTTCTTGCGGATGCTGAAGTGGACGGTCTGCGCGTCGGGCTGGGTAAACGAGCTCGCCAGCCACGGGTGCGCGGCACCGTCCAGATTGTTTACCACCACGAGCGGCTCATAAATGTAGGGGGTGGCCGTGCGCGCGTTCGTGAGGAACGGATTGAAGTTACGCGTGAGCGTCGGCGAGCCGGTGTCTGCCGCGATCAGCATGGTGTCCGCCCCAATGGACGGGTCTGGCCTGCTCTGGATCTGGATGCTGCATCCGGTCACCGCGAGGGCGAGCACGGCGGCAATCGCGACGACTTTCAGTACCGCTCTGACCTGGATCTTCATGCTCAACGTCCCTTTTCCAGTGACATCGTCTCGGCGCCGAGGTAGAGCTTCGCGGCCCAGGACGCGGGGTCGGCGGCGAAGTGATTGCGCAGGGC
>JAYTTG010000483.1:0-3728 GCA_043745175.1 Microbacteriaceae bacterium | reverse complement strand
GCTATCTCGACGTCGAGATACCCGCCGCCCATCAGCCAGACGAACTGCGGATTGGATACATGCAGCGTGGATCTATTTGAGTATCAGGCCCGAGACATTTTCGAATCCTACGGGGTGCCGGTACTCGCCGGCATCATCGCCGATACGCCGGAACAAGTGCGCGCCGCAGCCCAGAAGCTCGGCGGCACGGTGGTCGTGAAGGCGCAGGTGAAGGCCGGTGGGCGCGGCAAGGCCGGCGGCGTGAAAGTCGCTCACAACCCGGATGACGCGGCAGCGGCATCCGAGACCATCTTCGGCCTCGATATCAAGGGTCACACCGTCAAGCGCGTCATGGTGGCCGCCGGCGCCCGCATCGCCGAGGAATACTACTTCTCCGTGCTGCTCGACCGGGCCAACCGCTCGTACCTCTCCCTCTCGAGCTTCGAGGGCGGAATGGAAATCGAGGAACTCGCCGTCGAGCGCCCGGAAGCTCTCGCCCGCATCGAGATCGATCCGCTGGTGGGCATCGACCTTGCCAAGGCCACCGAGATTGCCATTGCGGCGAAGTTCCCGGCCGAGATCGTGCCAAAGGTAGCCCCTGTCTTCGTGAAGCTCTACGAGGTCTACACGGGTGAGGATGCCACGCTGGTCGAGGTCAACCCGCTCGTGCTCACCGAAGAGGGTGACATCGTCGCTCTCGACGGCAAGGTCTCGATCGACGAGAATGCCGAATTCCGTCACCCGAATCACGCGGCCCTTGTCGACACCGACTCCGAAGACCCGCTTGAGGTGAAGGCGAAGGCGCTCGGCCTCAATTACGTGAAGCTCGACGGCGAGGTCGGAGTGATCGGCAACGGGGCCGGACTCGTGATGTCCACCCTCGACGTGGTCAGCTACGCTGGCGAAAACTTCGGCGGAGTCAAGCCGGCCAACTTCCTCGACATCGGCGGCGGGGCATCCGCCGAAGTGATGGCCAATGGCCTCGACGTGATTCTCGGCGACCCGCAGGTGAAGAGTGTGTTCGTCAACGTCTTCGGCGGGATCACCTCCTGTGACGCCGTGGCCAACGGCATCGTCGGGGCGCTCAAGACGCTCGGTGACGCGGCGTCCAAACCGCTCGTCGTGCGACTCGACGGCAACAAGGTGGATGAGGGCCGCGCCGTCCTCGCTGACTATGCCCACCCGCTAGTGTCGCTCGCCGACACCATGGACGACGGCGCCGCCAAGGCCGCCGAACTGGCCTCGAAGTAAAGGGACAACAGAGAAATGTCGATCTTCCTCAACAAGGACTCCACGGTCATCGTGCAAGGCATCACCGGTGGTGAGGGCACCAAGCACACCGCTCTCATGCTGAAGGCCGGCACGAAGGTGGTCGGTGGAGTCAACGCCCGCAAGGCCGGAACGACCGTCCAGCACGATGGCGGTATCAGCCTTCCCGTGTTTGGCACGGTCGCCGAGGCGATCGCTACCACCGGAGCGGATGTTTCCATCGTCTTTGTTCCCCCGGCTTTCGCGAAGGATGCCGTGCTCGAGGCCATCGAGGCCGAGATCCCGCTGGTCGTCGTGATCACCGAGGGCATTCCGATCCAGGACTCGGCCGAATTCTGGGCCACGGCAAAGGCCTCGGGAAAGACGCGGATCATCGGTCCGAACTGCCCCGGCATCATCACTCCCGGTGAGTCGCTGGTGGGCATCACGCCGGCAAACATCACCGGTAAGGGCCCGATTGGCCTGGTCTCGAAGTCGGGCACCCTCACGTATCAGATGATGTATGAGCTGCGCGACCTCGGCTTCTCAACCGCCATCGGCATCGGCGGCGACCCGATCATCGGCACGACGCACATCGATGCGCTCGCCGCGTTCGAGGCCGACCCCGACACGAAGGCGATCGTCATGATCGGCGAGATCGGAGGCGACGCCGAAGAGCGCGCCGCGGACTACATTAAGGCGCATGTGACCAAGCCGGTCGTCGGTTACGTCGCCGGCTTCACCGCGCCCGAGGGCAAGACCATGGGGCACGCCGGTGCCATCGTCTCCTCCGGTGCGGGTACAGCCCAAGGCAAGAAGGAGGCCCTCGAGGCCGCAGGGGTCAAGGTCGGCAAGACGCCGAGCGAGACCGCGAACCTTATGCGCGAGGTGCTCGCGAGCCTGTAGCCGATGCTGCTACTCGCTCTGGAGCCCGTGCCCGTTCCCGAATCCTGTCCCGGTTAATCGACTTGGTAGTTGTTGCGACTTTGAGCCTGCCAAAAGTCGCAACAACTACCAAGTCGATTGGGCTGGCGGCGACGAGCGAGCACGGATGGTGCGCCGGGCGGCCTTCATCGCCCGGCACAACACCTTGTTGTGCCGATTCCCGGGCTGTTGTCGCGTAGTTCGGAGTGGACAACAGAAGTTCTGCCCACTGGCGTGACGGCAGTCGTCGGTCTACCGTGAGATCAGCACAACTCGAGGAAGAGGGCACACCCATGAAAAAGCTCATCAATGACCCGGATAACGTCTTAGCTGATTCCCTCGTGGGAGTCGCGGCAGCGCACCCCGAACTGAGGGTTGACCATGTCAACCGCATCATCTATCGCGGCACTCCCACGAAGACGGGCAAAGTCGCCGTGATCTCCGGGGGCGGCGCGGGCCATGAACCCCTCCACGGCGGCTTTGTCGGCTTCGGCATGCTCGATGCCGCGATCGCCGGTGAGGTGTTCACCTCCCCGACGCCCGACCAGGTGCAAGAGGCGACGAAGGTCGCCGACAGCGGTGCCGGTGTGCTGCACATCGTGAAGAACTACACGGGTGACGTGATGAACTTCGAGATGGCGGCGGAACTCGCGGATGCCGAAGCGGGCGTCACCGTCGAGACGGTGGTCGTCAACGATGATGTCGCCGTTGAGGACTCGACCTGGACCGCCGGGCGTCGCGGCGTCGGCATCACCGTGTTGCTTGAGAAGATCGTGGGCGCTGCAGCGGAGGAAGGGCGCGACCTCGCAAGCATCGCCGTCCTGGCCAGGACAGTGAACGCATCCGGCCGCTCGATGGGCATGGCGCTCACCAGCTGCACGGTGCCCGCCGCGGGCAAGCCCACTTTCGACATCCCGGACGACATGATGGAGATGGGCGTCGGCATCCACGGTGAGCCAGGTCGCCACCGCGTCCCGGTGGCGCTGGCATCCGAGATCGCCAGGCAGCTCGTCGAGCCGATTCTGCACGACTTCGACTTCACCGGAAGTCCGGCGATCGTGATGCTGAACGGCATGGGTGGTTCGCCGCTCATCGAGCTGTACCTGATGTACGGGGAGGTGGCAAAGATCCTCGAGAAGTCAGGCATCACCGTCGCCCGCACCCTCGTCGGTAATTACATCACCTCGCTCGACATGGCCGGATGCTCGGTCACGCTGCTGAGGGCAGACGATGATCTCCTGAAACTGTGGGATGCCCCGGTGAATACCGCCGGCCTTCGCTGGGGAATCTAGATCCGTGGCGGCTGGCACCGTTTCACTCGAGAGGCTCCTGGCCTGGCTCTCGAGGTTTACCCAACTCGTTACCGAGAATCGCAGTTATCTCACCGAATTAGACTCTGCGATCGGTGATGCGGATCACGGATCGAACATGGCTCGGGGGATGACCGCCGTGATGGAGAAAATCGCGGCGACCCCGTCGACCGCCATCGATGCGCTGTTCAAACAGGTTGGGATGACGCTGGTATCGTCGGTCGGCGGGGCAAGCGGACCACTCTACGGCACGTTTTTCCTCCGCTT
>JAYTTG010000482.1:0-3730 GCA_043745175.1 Microbacteriaceae bacterium | reverse complement strand
GCAGAATCACGAATCGACATCCTGGCCCGCGATCAAAGAGACGTCGGCGGGTCGCCCTGTGGACAACTGCATCGAGATACCCGCACCAACACAACGCTTAGCACCTGAGTTGGCACTTTTCGCAGCGCTGATCTCCCCGGATTAAAAGGAGTGCAGCACGCCTGAACGAAGGAGACCATCGAGGTAGTTCCGACCGTACCCACCGAGTGCGTATAACGCCCGGGAGATTCTATTGATCGAAGCAACACCTTCTTTCATGGTGGTTTCGCATGTATCTCAGGTCCACGTCCGCAGCTGGTGTCCGGTTCTTAGCCGCAATCAAGGAGGGGCGCGGTCTCAAACCTTCGGCCCGGGACGCTGGGGTTAGCAAGACGATCGGCTACCGCTGGCTGCGTGAGCGCTATCTGGTGTTGCGGCGCGAAGGCAGCTCTGTGGTCGAGGTGACCGCGGAGATAGGGTTCACCACGTCAAAAATGCTGGCTTGGGAGGCGGATGTCGCAAGGGACACCGATCGCCATCATCTTCGTGTTGACGCCCGTGCGGAGGACGCGTTCTGGGCGGTGTTCGATCGGGGGCAACGGATGGATCTCGCGGCGGCAGCCGCGGGAGTGTCCCGGTCGACCGGATACCGATGGATCAACAAACACTTTGACCGGTCGCGCCAGGCCGGCCTGACAGTGCGGGGCTGCCAGGAACGGTTGCGCCTGACTGACAGTGCCGCTGAGGTGTGCGAACGTCAACGCTTGGCACGAGTGCAGGTAACGGTGAAAGAGGCCAGGGCGGCGCAGCATGAGGCGGTTGTCTCCTCCAACCGGTATGCCGACCAGGCCAGCGGCGGCCTGCCGTCCTTGGCCGAAAAGCGGCGGGCAGAGCGGGCGGTGAAGTACTGGCAGTTGATGCGTGAGGGATTCAGCAATGCCGAAGCATGCAGACTTCTGGGCATGCACCGACGAACAGGCACCGGGCTGCGTCAAGCAGCCCACTTCCAGATCCCTTCCCTCCGAATACCACCGGTCACGACGGGCCGCTATCTGGATGCGCGGGAACGGTTACAGATCGCGGACCTGCTGCGGTTGGGACACTCGATGCGCGCCATCGCGGCTGCTTTGGGCCGGTATCCCTCCACGATCAAACGGGAACTGGACCGGCATCGTGATGCTGAGGGACACTACCTGCCGCGCACGGCCGATCATGACGCGCGGACCCAACGAGGTCGACCGAAAGTGCACAAGCTCGTCATCAACACGCGGCTGCGCGCGCTGGTGCAACGCAAACTGAACCGCTGCTGGTCACCGGAGGAGATCTGCGGATGGATGAAGAAAACCTACCCGGAGGATCTGACGATGCGATTGTGTCCGGAAACGATCTACCGCGCACTGCTGCTGCGCGAGAACCACGGTCTGCATAAACGCTTCGCGACGAAACTTCGCACCGGCCGACGTATCCGCAAAACCCGTTGGCACAACCGTGTCGGGCAAGGCTCACGGATCCGCAACATGACCATGATCGACCAGCGACCCGCCGAGGTCGAGGCGCGGTTGGAAGCCGGGCACTGGGAGGGGGATCTCATCATCGGCATCGGGTCGCTCTCGGCGATGATGACCCTGCGGGAAAGGAAAACCCACTTCGGCATCATCGTGAACCTTCCCACAGATCACACCGCTGCCAGCGTCAACGCCGCAGCAATCGCCGCGTTCGCGACCCTGCCACGACATCTGAAACGGACCCTGACCTGGGACCAGGGAGTGGAGATGGCAGCGCACCAGGACTTCACCACCGCGACCGGAATCCCGGTCTTCTTCTGCGAGCCGCACTCGCCTTGGCAGCGCGGCGCGAATGAGAACTTCAACGGACTGGCCCGGCAATACTTTCCGAAGGGCACCAACCTTGCCCTCCACAGCCGCACCCATGTCACCCACGTGATGCGTGAACTCAACCAGCGACCCCGGAAAACTCTCGGCTACGACACACCGCAAAACCGTTTCAAAGCCGAGCGCGACACGCCCGAACGCGCCCTGAGATAACCTTTCAAACACGTCCCACAACAGCCCACAATCTATCCAACTGTTGCGTCGACCAATAGAAACCACCGCCCGCTCATCGGGCAGTTTCTCGGGACACCTAAACGGGTATCTTTGTGTGCCGAGAGGGTTCGATGTCAATAATGACGGGGAATTGCCCGGTGAGCGTCCGTCTACCGGGTACCCCAATGAGGTATTCGCATCGGTCAAAAACTCTTTGATCAAGTCGATCAGATCGACAGCAGTTGCCAAAGGTGGCCGCGCGATATTGCGTGGCCACCTTTGGTTTGCGGACTACTTCTCGGAAGCTCCGCCTTGATTGTTGACGTCGACGCCTTCTGGGTCGGCGTGTCCTCCGTCGTTGCCGTCGCTCACTCCTGGGGTTTCGACCGTGTCGGTTGCGCCACTCGTTGCCTCTGTGGCATCGGGAACCTCGGTGTCCGCCGTCGGCGGTGTGACTGAGGGAGTGGTCGGGGTTGAGATGGACGAGGACGTGGACGAAGGCGTGGACGGTGCTGAGGTGCTCGCGTTCGCGGCCCCTGCACCGATACCGGCAAGAGCCAGTGCCAGCACTGCGGTGACGATAATTGTTTTCTTCTGCATTGTGTCTCCTTGTTTGGATTGGACTGGTTGACACGGGAGAGAATTGCATCGCGAAGTAAGCGGTGGGTAAGTGCGACTGTGAAACCGTCGGCCGCTCACAACGAGGGTGTCTGATCGCTGCTTGACTGAGGCCAATCGAGACTGCCGACCGCACTCCTCGTAAACAAAGGTGACTGGCCATGAGGATTCTGCTTGTCGAGGATGAGGATGCGATTGCCGAGGCGATTGTGCGGGGCCTCGACGCGGAAGGTTATGTGACCGAACACGCTTCCGATGGGATCACCGGGTTGTGGATGGCGCAGGAGTCCGACTTCGACGTTGTCGTGCTCGACATCATGCTCCCCGGGCTCAACGGGTACGAAGTGTGTCGGCGTCTCAGACAAAGCAATGACTCGGTTCCTATTTTGATGCTCACTGCCAAAGATGGGGAATTCGATGAGGCAGACGCGTTGGATCTAGGAGCCGACGATTACCTGACCAAGCCGTTCTCATTCGTCGTGCTCCTCGCTCGAATCCGGGCATTACTTCGCAGGACATCCGCCGGTCGTGATCCCATTCTCGGTACCGGTACGTTGCGTATGGATGTCTCGCGTGCTCGGTGCTGGCGCGGCGATATCGAGATCGCGCTCACCGCACGTGAGTTCGCCTTGACAGAGTTCCTTCTGCGCCGAAAAGGACACGTGATCAGTCGATTGACCATCGCAGAGCACGTGTGGGACTCCGATTTAGATATCGATTCCAACATCGTTGAGGTGTACATCGGCTACCTGCGGCGCAAACTGGACCATCCCTTTGGGACACACGACATCACAACCGTGCGAGGTCTCGGATATCGCCTCCTCGATTGCCCGCTCGAGGAGACCACCGGCGGAAGCGAGTTGCGGGAATGACTGACCTGGGCACCAGCAAGCGTGGTCGATTTGGCGGCAATATTCGTGACCGGGTTACTGTGGCTACCGCATTGGTGGTGGGAGTCGCTTTGGTGATCGCTGGCGTGACTCTGCTATTGATACTGCAGCAGCTGCTGGTGGCAGGGGTCGACAACGCTTTGAGTTCGCGTGCGCGCGATCTCACCAGCCAGTCGGAGTCAGGAACCCTGAAAGGCA
>JAYTTG010000481.1:0-3737 GCA_043745175.1 Microbacteriaceae bacterium | reverse complement strand
CCGACGATCGAAGACCACGACGTCCACCCGATCGCCGGCCCGGGTCGCAAGCGCCGCGAGCAGAAGCGATGCCTCGAACGCCGTGTCGATGCGCGGCTCATTGGCGATGCGGGCCGCAGAGGTGCGTCCACTGTCGATCACGATCACGACTCGACGATCGCGCTCGGGTCGCCAGGTGCGCACGACAAGGTCGCTGCGCCGGGCAGTGGCGCGCCAGTCGATCGAGCGTACGTCGTCGCCGCGCACATACTCGCGCAGGCTGTCGAATTCTGTGCCCTGTCCACGGATCATCACGCTGGTGCGCCCATCGAGTTCGCGCAGTCTCGCGAGCCGCGACGGCAGGTGCTTGCGCGAGTTGAAGGGCGGAAGCACCGTGATGGCGCCGGGAAGGTCGATGGTCGCCTGTCGGGCGAGGAGCCCGAGCGGTCCGAACGACCGCACCGTCACCTGCGCCGCTCGCCGTTCACCGCGCCGGAACGGGGTGAGCGATGTCTCGATCCGTCGTCGCTCTCCCACCGGTAGCACCAGCCGCGCCCGGGTCGGTGACGCGCCGGCGGAGGGCTGCCAGCCATCCCGCACCATGCCGCGAATCGTGCGTCGACCCACGTTGGTGAGCAGCAGGGCGGATGCCACGGTTTCGCCGAGCCTCACGCGGTCGGGCAGCTCCCGCTCCAGTCGCAGTTGCCGAGGCGAGCCCGCCAGCAGCAGGTCGAGCATCGCTACGAGGGCCGCGAACAGGAGCCAGATACCCAGCAAGTCGGGCTGGTCGAGCAGGATGATCGGCACGATGCCGAGCGCGACGAGCAGTACGAACCGCCCCGACCATGCCATCAGTAGCCGCCGCTCATCTAGATCGGCACCTGTACCTGGCTGAGGATCGAGCGCAGGATCGCGTCCGGTGCCACGCCTTCGAGCTCCGCCTCTGGTCGCAGCTGGATGCGGTGCCGCCAGACCGGCAGCACCATCGCCTGCACATGGTCTGGCGTGATCGAGTCGAATCCATTGAGCCAGGCCCACGCCTTCGCGGCCGAGAGCAGTGCGGTCGTTCCGCGCGGACTCACTCCGAGCTTCACGCTCGGACTCTGGCGCGTTCCCCGGGCGAGGTCCACGATGTAGGCGAGCAGGTCGGGCGATGCTCGCACCCGTCCAACCTCCTCCTGCGCGGCGGCGAGCTGCGCGGCATCCAGCACCGCAGTGACGCCCGCGGCCTCGAGATTACGGGGATTGAAACCGGCGGCACTGCGAGTGAGCACCTCGACCTCGTCGGCGCGCTCGGGGATCTCGAGCACGAGCTTGAGCAAAAAGCGGTCGAGCTGCGCCTCGGGCAGCGTGTAGGTGCCCTCATACTCGATCGGGTTCTGCGTGGCCGCCACAATGAACGGCACCGGCAACGGCCTGGTCTCGCCGTCCACGCTCACCTGGCGCTCTTCCATCGCCTCGAGCAACGCGGACTGGGTCTTCGGGGGCGTGCGGTTGATCTCGTCAGCGAGCAGGATGTTGGTGAACACCGGACCGGCGCGGAAGTCGAATTCACCGCTTCGGGCGTCATAGACCAGCGAGCCTGTGACGTCCCCCGGCATCAGGTCAGGGGTGAACTGCACCCGCTTCGTCTCGAGCTGCAACGCCCGGCTCAGAGTGCGCACGAGCAGGGTTTTCGCGACACCCGGCACTCCCTCGAGCAGTACGTGACCGCCAGCGAGCAGCGCGATCATGAGCCCGGTGACGGCGCCATCCTGACCGACCACAGCCTTACCCACTTCCCCGCGCACGCGGGCAAATTGCTCGCGAAGGGCGGGGGAGCCGCTCGGGGCGTCGAGGGAGGATGCGGCCAGGTCGGTCTCGGTCATTGGTTAATTCTCCATGGTGGGTTTCGTATTTCAGGACGGAAGGATGTCGCGAGCGACGAGCTGCTCGAGTTCGAGCAGCTCGTCGGAGAGCCGCACGAGATCACGGTCGGTGCGGGGCTCCGCCGTGAGCAGCAGGGAACGGATGTCGGCAGGATCGCGCGCGGTTGCCCTCGCGACGGCCGCGATCACGTCATCCACCGTGGAGAGCCGCGGCAGGCCGCACAGCGTGGCCACCCGGGAAACGGCACCGATTCGCAGCGAGTCGAGAGCCCGCAGCCGTGCCGCACCCTTCTGGTATAGACGTGCCCGGCCCTCCATCGTCTCGCTCGCGCGCACGACGACCGGGAGGTTCTCGACCACAAGGGGCCCGAGGCGACGTCCTCGCCAGAACGCGGCGACGAGAGCGACGATGATGAGCAGCGTGGAGACCGAGCCGACCCAGGAGGGCGTGAGTTCGGCGATGGTCGGGCCGCTGATTGATGAGTCGTCGATCGTCGGAAGGTACCAGACCAAACGAGCATTGTCGCCGAGGAGCGTGAGCGCGAGCGCGGCATTGCCATACTCGGCGATGTGCTCATTGGCGAAGGCGTCGGTCGTACCGACGACCGTGATTTTTCGCCCCGCCCGGGCGATGTCGACGACCGAGAACGTGTTGGTGCCGCTGCCGAAGCATCCGGTCGCGTCTGCGGCACCGTCGATAATGCGAAATCCGGATCCCGGCCCGGTCACTCGACCGGCGGCGCTCGCGGCGAGCAGGTCGCAGCCGGCGGTGAGGGAGGTGCGGCCGACGACTCCGGCGAGACCGACCTCTGGCGCCAGGGCCTTGGCCTGCGCAAAGGTGGGTGCCAGCACCACGACGTGGTGGGCGAGGGCGGCGAGGGAACGCAGCTGCGCGGAGTCGAGGTGGGAAGAAGGGTCGACGAGGAACAGCGTCGAGCCTGGGGAGTCACGCAGGGCGGAGCGGGCGGCGGCAAGGGTCGCGGGCACCGAGACATCCACTCCTCTGGTGCGCAAAACCTCGGCGATCGCCCTGCTGCCGGCCGGTGCTGGATTGGTCGCCGAGAATGGCACACCGCCGGTCTTGGCGCCGGTGGTGGCGAGTGCGATCACGGCGATCAGCACCAAGAAAACGGCCGCGATGATCCAGAACACGCCCTTACGGCTCGCGGCGCGGATCGTGGGGGTGAGGGTGGTGCCGGCAAACGTCATGGGGCCGGGGCCGTCGGCGACAGTACCGGACGGGTCGCGCGCAGGTCGCGCTCGAGCGCTGAGGCCGAGCGGTAGGCCGCCTCGGTGCCCGCCCGGCTGAGGTAGCGCACGTCGTCGAAGGCGGATGCCGCGGCCGAGAGCCGCTCGGAGAAGGCGGGCAGCACCGTGCCTGCGCGCACCGCGAAGTCCCGCGCGGTGGTGCCGGGGGAGACCGTGACCAGCGTACGTTCGGCGAGTCCGCGGGCGACCGAGCGGAAGATCTCCTCGATGGCGAGCACCCAGTCCGACCGTGCGGCGGCCTCCTCGGCGGAACGGCGCATCGCGGAAGCATCCCGCGCATCATCTTCGCCGAACAGCACACCACTTCCCGCGCTTCGACGATTGAGCCTCGGGGCGCCGAAGATGAAGAAAGCGGCGACGAGGGCCGCGACCACGACGATTAGAGCAATTATCAGGATTGGGCCTTGGGCTCCAGGCCCACCATCGATCTTCAGCGACTGCAGCCAGTCCCAGAATGCCTTCGACGCGCGGTCGAACCAGGTCGGTTGGGCGGCCCGGTATTCCGGTTTCGATAGCTCCTGGATGATCCACCGCTGGGCCTCAGCGGAATCCGGGGTCACCGGCACATCGAGTCGCACCAGGGCACGGGTCGTCGCGATCACGCCCACGGGGACCCGTCAG
>JAYTTG010000480.1:0-3740 GCA_043745175.1 Microbacteriaceae bacterium | reverse complement strand
AAGACAATATATGGCTCATGGCCGACGCCGCGCTGGAAGATCACGGTGAAGACGAACCAGTAAATCGCCGCCATCACCAGCGGGTCGAGGATCGACCAAAAGTAGCCGAGGAACGAGGTCGAGTAGCGCACCTTGAGGTCACGCGTCGTCAGCAGCCACAGGGAATGCCGATAACGCGCAAATTCCGAACGCTCGGGGCGTGCTTCGAGGAGTGCACTCACGCGTTGCGGGTCCTTAGCGTCACGGACTCCGAGTGACGAACGCGAAAGGGGATCCTAGACGAAGAGGTTCGCCCGCTCGAGGTCTTCCGCGAAGTCGATCTCTACGGCGTAGAGGTCGGAGATATCTACCGGCTCAAATCGTAGCTTGTCCTGCTCGATTGCCAACTCGATACCGCGTTCGAAGTAGTCCTGATCGTCGACCCGGACAAGCTGGCGGATGAGGGCGGCCTTGTCCCCGCGCGCGACGTAGTTGATGCCGACGGCCTCACCGAGGCCCCCCTTGACGGTCTTGGAGAGTTCGTTGATGTATCCCTCGGCATCCACCGTGTACTTGACTTCCTCATCAGAGACCTTCTCCGTGTTGACCGAGACGAACGACCGGTCTGCCTCGACCATCTTCGCGGCGCGAACGAGCGCCTCGGGGTCAAACACCACATCGCCGTTCATCCAGAGCACACCGCCCTGGCCGGACGCACGAAGTGCGCGCATGAGGCTCTTGGAGGTGTTGGTCTGGTCATACTGCTCGTTGTAGACGAAGGAGGCAGTGGGGAAGGCCTCGATGATGTGCTCGAGCTTGTAGCCAACAACGATCGTGACCTTGGCACTTGTGCCGAAAGCCTGGTGGATATTGTCGAACTGCTGCTTCATGATGCTGCGGCCGTCGCTGAGTTCGGTGAGCGGCTTCGGCAGCGAGCGGCCGAGACGGCTACCCACGCCGGCGGCGAGTATCACGATCTGCGTGCTCACGATTGGTCTCCTCAATTGGCGATGGTCTTGACCGGGGCAAGCACCTGAATCGCTGTGACGTTCGACTACCTGTCGGCAGCAATCCCAGAGAGATTCACTTCTTGTTAATCCCCAGACTGTTGCCTGGACACGTCCTTGTGTACTAACACCCTACCTTTTCGGGCCAATTTGGCACAGAGGTGGGTTCAGGACGTTTTCAATTTGTGATGAGATGCCGGGTTCTCGCACAGGCATACCGGTCGGCATTGGTACGGTTAAAGGATGGATTCAGAGCCTGAGGAGAAGCCAACCGGAGCGTCGGTGGCTCCGACTGCCGGGGACGATTCTGCGGCCCCGGCAACGCCTCCCGGTTCGGCCCCGCTGGCCCGCAAACCATCGACTTCTCGTGCACCTGCGTCTCGTACGCCTGCTCCCCGTACGACTGTGTCACGTCCTTCTGGATCGAAATCGGCGACCGCGAAGCCAGCCGCCGCGAAGGCAGCAGCATCGAAGCCGGCCACATCGAAGGCAGCAGCATCGAAGCAGGCCGCCGCGAAGCCAGCAGCATCGAAGCTGGCCACATCGAAACCGACCACACCGCGAGCCTCGACTCCGCGGTCGATTACCCCCAGGACTAGGACACCTCGGGCTCCTGTGAAGCCCCCGACGCCTCCGCCTCCGCCAGCTTTGGCCGCGGCACCCACTATTGCCGAGGTGGACACAGCCCTCCCGGGCACCGCGTCGACAACCGCCCCGCCGGCAACCACCCCGCCGAGGTCGACCATTCCGAGGTCGACGATTCCCCGCTCTACGATTCCTCTGTCGACGATTCCTCGGTCAACCTCCGTGCGTGCTCCGGCGCCGCCCACTGCTGCACCCGCCGAACCGGCCCCTGCACCCGCCCCAAGTCTGTCTACCCAGCGTTCCGTAGCATCCAACGACGTCGCACCTTCTGCGCCGATCTTCGGCGATATCCGCTCGCCCTCCGTGGCGACATCCCAAAAAGAAACTGCGCACCGTGAGGTCGTGCTGGTCGTATCCGAACTGGTGAAACGGTTCGGCGACACCGTCGCGGTCGACCACATCAGCGTGTCGGTGCCCGCAGGCACCATCTTCGGTATCGTCGGTCCGAACGGTGCCGGTAAGACCACAACGCTGTCCATGGTGACCGGGTTACTGCGGCCGGACGGCGGATCCGTGTCAGTTCACGGTGCCGATGTGTGGAGCGATTCGGCGGTAGCCAAACGCAATATGGGGGTGCTTCCCGATCGACTGAGGCTCTTCGACCGGCTCACCGGCAGCCAACTGCTTTACTACGCCGGCACGCTGAGGGGTCTCGACGCCCGCACGGTGAAGCGGCGTTCTACCGACCTCGCTGCGGCATTCGGGCTCGAAGACGCGCTCGGGCGTCTCGTCTCCGATTATTCGGCAGGCATGACGAAGAAGATCGCCCTTGCCTGCGCGATGATTCATTCCCCGAGGTTGCTGGTGCTCGACGAGCCATTCGAATCGGTGGACCCGGTTTCAGCGGCGAACATTACGTCGATCCTGCAGAAATATGTCGCGGCGGGGGGAACTGTGGTGCTGTCGAGCCACAGCATGGACCTGATCGAGCGCATCTGCGACCGGGTAGTGATCGTGGTGAATGGCCGAGTACTCGTGTCGGGCACGATGCTGGAGGTGCGCGGCACAGGGTCGCTCGAAGAAAAGTTTCTCGAACTTGCTGGAGGTCGCAAAACAGCGGAGGGCATGGAGTGGTTGCACAGTTTCTCGGACTGAAACTACGGCTGATCCTGAATGTATTTCGCCGCAGTCCGCTGCAGGTCGTCGGCATCGTCATCGGACTCCTTTACGCCCTCGGTGCCGCTGGCGTGACGGTGGAGGGCCTCACCGCTCTCCGGCGGGTGGACCCACTGCTGGCGGGCAGCATTACCGTCACGGTCGGGTCGGTGATCGTGCTCGGATTCCTGGCGGTGCCCCTAGCCCTCGGAGTTGACCACACTCTCGACCCACGCTCCTTTGCGCTATTCGGGTTTCCGACCAACCGACTTGCTTCAGCCCTTGCGCTGGCTGGCCTGGTCGGACTGCCCGCGCTCTTCATCACAGCGATTGCGGTCGCGCAGGTCGTAACCTGGGCGCGTGATCCGCTGTCGGTGCTGTTCGCCAGCATCTCCGCGGTCGTGATTATCGCCACCTGCGTGCTCGGTGCGCGCGTTTCGAGCTCGCTCGCCTCGCTGCTGCTCGCCACCCGCCGCGCGCGGGAAATTACCACGCTGATCGTGCTCATCGCTCTCGTGTCACTTGCTCCGGTCGTCGCGGTGCTCGCCTCGGTCGACTGGAATCGGGACGGTCTGGCAGTGCTCAAATCCGTCGCGGATGTCGCGGGCTGGACGCCCCTTGGGGCCGTGTGGTCCGCACCGGCTGAGGTGGCATCCGGCAATGTCGGCATCGCCGTGCTCAAGATGCTCCTCTCGCTTGCCTTCGTGGGGCTGCTCTGGTTAGCTTGGCGCGCACTCGTGGGATTGCTGCTCATCTCCCCCCCGCGTCGGGAGGGTGACACGCACTACCTGGGACTCGGCTGGTTCGGTCGGCTGCCGAACTCGCCGGTGGGCGCCATCGCGGCCCGGAGCGTCACCTACTGGATCCGCGACGCGAGGTATCACACTGCTCTCCTGGCCGTGCCGGTTGCGCCGCTGTTGTTCGTGATCGCGCTTGCGGTCGCCGGTGTTCCCGGTTCTGTGCTCGCGCTCGTACCGGTGCCGGTGATGTGCCTGTTCCTCGCCTGGTCGACCC
>JAYTTG010000479.1:0-3747 GCA_043745175.1 Microbacteriaceae bacterium | reverse complement strand
GCTCGACGTTGCCGTCTTTGTCGGCCTTGATGCGGTCGAGAACGACAATACTGCCGACCTCGATCTTTTCCTGCCGACCACCGGCGCGCACAACTGCGTAGACCACTTGGAAACCCTCACTCCATGAACTGTTGCCGATGATTTCGGCAGAAACCTTGGTGTGCATTCGGTTGCGGGCTTAGCCCAGCACACACCGAAGGTCAATAATAGTCGATGATCGCGGCCGGGGTCAAACGCTGACGGGCGTGTTCATGCCGTGTCGACGATGCCCCTAATTTCGTGGTCGGATGGGTGCCGCTTCAGCCACATCCGCAGCAAGACTCCCACGAGGATCACGAGCGGCGCGACGGTCACGAGCTGCCCCCCGGCGATGACCGCCGAGAAGCCGAGCGCCCGCAGGAAATTGTCTCCCGCATCCGCAGTGAGTCGAATCTGACCCATCAGACCATTTGTCACGAGAGAGATTCCGGTGGTGGCGAGATTCACCAGAAAGACCAGGACGCTTCCCACCGCCGCGGCGAGCGCAGCGCGGGTGATCACGTGGGCGATGTGCAGGTCGGGGCCGATAGGAGCGATAAACCAGAAGCTGAGAACCACGCCGAGGGCAAGCGGAACGGCGATGGAGGCGAATTGAGTCGCGTAACCGGCCCACCACTGCGCGGCCGACGGCCCACTGGCGCCGAGTAGAGAGAGTTGCCCGATCAGGGCATTCAACACATTCTGAACCAGGCTGACGGCCAGCACGACGAGCCCGGAAGCCAGTGCCACGAGAAAGCCGTGCTGCCGCACGACGCGATGGGCGAGGGTGGTCATCTGCCGATCCTTCCTGTTTAGAATCGGCCAATGACCGTCCTGATCGACCAGCCTAGGTGGCCAGCACACGGGATGCTCTGGTCTCACCTTGTGAGTGACAGCTCTCTGACGGAGTTGCACGACTTCGCCGGTGGGATGGGCATCCCGCGTCGAAGTTTCGACCTCGATCACTACGACGTGCCCGAGACCAGGTACGACGAGTTGGTGGCTGCCGGGGCGGAACCGGTGAGCATCCGGCAACTCGTGGAACGACTGCGCGACAGCGGACTGCGAGTCTCCCGGCGCGATCGTCGGCGGTAGCTGCACTGACGCCCCGATGTCACTGGACCCGCGCCGTCACCCGGCGTACGAACCCGTCGCGGCGGGGAAAACACCTCCAGGCGGGAGGCGTAACTCCCGCCACGAGGCAAAGTGGACTCCGCGAGGGGGCGTATCCCCCGCCACGAGCGGACTACGGTAGCGGGAGGTGAGGCAGTCGGCGCGCTACCAGCTCTCCTCAGAACCCTCGACGCTGCGCACAACTGCGCCACTCGCGATATCGATGAAGACGGTTCTGATAGTGGTGGATTGCGCATCGACCGGGTAGCCGTCCGAAACACTGTTTGCATAGTCCGGAATGACGTTTATCGCGACGAACTGGCCGTTCGGCGAGATGCTGAAGCCCTCGATACTGCCCGCGTCGTCCTTCGTCTGGTACAGGATCCGGGCAGTAGTGCCACTCTCGTAGACGAGGTAGCTCTGGAACTTGCCGCCCGTAGCCGAATCGAACACGGCTACCTGCTGCACCCGGGCCATATCCTTTCCCAGCAGCACGACATCGCCTCCGTAGGTGGATGCCCCGGCGATCGGCAGCGACGGGATACGAGTCTTCGTGCCGTCGGCCAGCGAATAGGCAATCTTCCCAAAGACGTCGCTTACCACGATCGTTTTTCCATCGGGCGAGCTCCGCCCGAGCTCCGTGTACTGTCCGAGTGGCACCGGGGGTGCGGATTTAGAGGCGTCGATCAGTAGCACGGTCTGGTCCTCGCCCTGGGCGATGATGCTCGTGCTGCCGCCGAGGAAGCCCCAGCCGAGCGCCTTGAGCGGCGCGCCGGCGAGGTCGGGCACGGGAGCCACAGTGTGGGTGCCGCTGAGGTCGATGCGCATCAGTACGGAATTGAACTCGCGGGCCACGGCCGGTCCCGCGCTGGTGAAAACGAAGCCGAGGAGTCCGGCATTCGATTCGCCCCGGAGGTCGTCGATGGCGCCAGGGCCTGGCAGCGGGATCTGTTCGACCAGTTTGCTGGAGAGCCCCACCAGCGAGAGGGAACTGGTGGCGTCATCGCCGAGGGTGGTGACGGCGATCGCCTGCGCGAAGACCACGAATTGTTGGATGCGATGTGCCGAATAGACGACGGTGCGCTCGCTGCCACTCAGCCCGGTGCGAATGATCGAATCGTCCTGCCCGGCCCCGGTGGCCGGGTCGGCCCGGTCGAGGTAGTAGATCTCTGCGGAGGCAGTGGTGAACGTGTAGTCGAAGGTCGATACCCGCGGCTGGAAGGCGTTGGCGACATCCGAGACCCGAACCGAGTATTTCGTGCCGTAGCGGAGGCGGTCCGTGAATTGCACGGCGATGACGGCGCCGGAAGTGCTCACCGTGAACGGCACTGCGGGATGCACCGACACGTGCTTCTTGGCCACCGTGCGAATGCTCTGGTTGGCGAACAGCCGTAGTTGCTGGCCGCCCTGCGCGACCACACGACCGGCATCGACGCTGCCGCTCGACAGCTTGGGGCCCTGCAGGTAGTTGAGCCCGGCGAATCCTGCGACGAAGAGCACGAGGGCGATCACCGTGATCGCGAGGGCGCGACGGAACGGACGGGCCGCCTCGGCCGCCGCATCCGTATAGTCAGTAGAGGTATGGCTCACTCGGTTGATCCACTTTCGTCGTCGCGGTGGGCACCAGGGCGATGGACTGCTGGCTCTTCGTGCTGGGATTGGTCTCGAACGACCCGCTCACCTTCACCCAGTGGTCGGCCGCAAAACGGTTCTGCCAGTTGGGAAGAAAGACCGGCACGCCCACCGGCTGGGCGTCGACCGCACAGCAGGTGATCACGAAACGGGAGACGTAGAAGACGTTCTGCGGGTCATCCGCGTCCTTGGTAATGAATCCCACAACATTCGCTGCCTTGTCGCGGTAGAAGCTCGCGTCGGTCGTCTGGCGCAGCAGCGACGACCAGTCGAGCACAGTGAAGCGCGCGAACGCACCAGCGGGAGCGGATGCCGCGGAGTCCACCGTCTTCGTGCCAGAGCCCACCTGGGTGCTATTAATCACGCGCTGGTCTGCGGTAGCGGTGGTGAGGGTCGCGGGAGGTACGACGACGAGTGCAATCGCCACGACCAGGGTGAGCATGGTGCCGATGACAGTGAGTACTCGGCGGTAGCCGCGCGGAGCAGCATCTTCGTGATCGTGGTCGTGCTCCTGATCCGGCGATCGCCCGAAGCTCGCGATCACCAGCATGAGCCCGAGCACCGTCATGATCACGGTGAACACGATGTACCGCGGGTGGATATACAGAATGAGTTGGTTGGTGACGGCGAGCCAGACGGTCGAGACGAGGGCGGCGACGCACAGGGCGATGCCCTGCCAACGGGAGAACCTAGGCAAGATAATTCACGACCAATCCGATCAGGGCGCTGAGCAACCCGACGATCACGGTGAGCTGCACCAACACCTTCGCGCGGAAGGTGGTGCGCATGAGGGTGAGCATCTTGATGTCGATGATTGGCCCGAAGACGAGGAATACGGCGATCGAACCGGGCATAAAGGTACTGGCGAAGGGCAGGATGAAGAAGGAGTCGACATTGGAGCAGACGGAGATCACGAACGCGAGCGCCATCATCGCGAGGATCGACCAGAGCGGGTTGCTTCCGAGGCTCAGCAGCACCGATCGA
>JAYTTG010000478.1:0-3758 GCA_043745175.1 Microbacteriaceae bacterium | reverse complement strand
GGAGCCACTGCCCCGACGGTGCCTCAGGGGGCAGTCGCACCGGCACGCGCTGCGTCGAGCCACGCGGGTGCCTGGTGCGGCTGTCCTTGGTCATACGTCGAGCCTAGGCGCGACTAGCTCGTGAAGCGGGGGAACGCGCTGCGGCCGGCGTACACGGCGGCCTCGGCCAATTCCTCTTCGATGCGCAGCAGCTGGTTGTACTTGGCGACGCGCTCGCTGCGGGCGGGCGCTCCGGTTTTGATCTGCCCGGCATCCGTTGCGACGGCGAGGTCGGCGATGGTGGTGTCCTCGGTCTCACCCGAGCGGTGCGACAGGATCGCGGTATAGCCGGCCCGCTGCGCCAGAGAGACAGCAACCAGGGTCTCGGTGAGGGTGCCGATCTGGTTGACCTTGACGAGAATCGAGTTGGCGGCGGAGAGGTCGAGGCCCTTCTGCAGGCGCACCGGGTTGGTGACGAAGAGGTCGTCGCCCACGATCTGCACCCTGCTGCCGAGTTCGGCGGTGAAGTGCTGGTAGCCCTCCCAGTCGTCTTCCTGCAGCGGGTCCTCGATCGACACGAGCGGGTAGTTCGCAGCCAGGTCGGCGAAGTAGGCCGTGAGCTCAAGGGCAGAGAGCTGCTTGTTCTCGAAGTGGTACGAGCCGTCCCGGTAGAACTCGGTCGCGGCGACATCCGTGGCGAGAGCAATGTCGTGCCCCAGGGTGAAACCGGCCTGCTCGATCGCGGTGGCGATGAGGTCGAGTGCCTCGCGGTTGCTCGACAGGTTGGGCGCGAACCCGCCTTCATCGCCGAGTCCTGTGGAGAGACCCTTCGACTGCAGAAGCGACTTGAGCGAGTGATAGGTCTCGACGCCCCAGCGAAGCGCCTCGCTGAAGGACGAGGCACCGAGCGGAACGATCATGAATTCCTGCACGTCGATGTCGTTGTCGGCGTGCGATCCTCCGTTGATGATGTTGAGGAGCGGCACCGGCAGGGTGTGCGCGTTGGGTCCGCCGACGTAGCGGAAGAGCGGAAGGTCGGCCGAGTCGGCCGCGGCTTTCGCGACGGCAAGCGAGACGCCGAGAATGGCGTTGGCGCCGAGCTTTTTCTTGTTGTCGGTGCCGTCAAGCTGGATCATAGCCCGGTCGATGAGGCGCTGGTCGGTGGCGTCGAATCCTTCGAGTGCCGGCCCGATCGTGTCGATGACGGCCGAGACGGCCTTCTGCACGCCCTTGCCGCCATAGCGCTTCTTGTCGCCATCGCGCAGCTCGTAGGCCTCGAAGGCGCCGGTGGAGGCGCCCGATGGAACGGATGCGCGAGCGACGATGCCGTCCTCGAGCAGAACCTCGACCTCGACAGTCGGGTTGCCTCGGGAATCGAGGATTTCACGGGCGCCTACTGCTTCGATCAAAGCCACGACGGGACTCCTTAAAGTTGGGGGGATTTGCGTTCGCCACTCTACCCGGCGGCGAGTTTGCGCATTCGCAGGTCGGCCACGGTTGCGGCACCCGTCGACACCGTCGCGATTTCGACGAAACCGGATGCGGCGAGCCCGGCGAGCAGTGGCTTCAGGTTGCGCGGTGCGCGCTCCAGCCGCACCCGCCGCCCACTCGCGATGAGCTCTGCCTTGAGTTGCATCAGCGTGGCGGATGTCACGTCACTGTCATACACGAGAGCAATACCGCCGGCTCTCTCGTCGTCGCGGAGCCGCACGAGATCCACGATTCGCTCGAATCCGATCGAGAAGCCGGCGGCCGGAACATCCACGCCAAGGAAGCGGCCGATCATGCCGTCGTAGCGACCGCCGCCGCCGAGGGAGTATGGCAGGTCGGGGTGCGCGATCTCGAAGATGGTTCCGGTGTAGTAGCCCATGCCGCGCACGAGGAATGGGTCGAATTCGACCTGGCCGCCGGCAACTGCCCGCCCTATCCCGGCAAGTTCGGCCACCACCGCGTCATCCGCTCCGGCAGGCAGTGCCATGCGGATCGCCCGCTCACCGAAGCTGGGCTGCTCGAGGGTCTGCGGGCGCCGCAAGAATGCGTCAAGTGCCTCGACAGCCGCAGCATCCAATCCGCGTTCGCGCAGCTCTGTGACGACACCCTCCGGCCCCACCTTGTCGAGTTTGTCGATGGTGATCAGCACCTGGTCGTGTGACTCTGCGGCGAAGCCGAGGGTCTCGAGCATGCCGATCAGTAGGCGGCGGTCGTTGATGCGGAAGGTGCAGCCGGTGAGCCCCAGAGCGGCAAAGGTATCGGCCGTGGCGGTGAGCAGCTCGATCTCGGCGAGCGGACCGGCTTCGCCGATGATGTCGATATCGCACTGCACAAACTGGCGGTATCGCCCCTTCTGTGGTCGCTCCGCACGCCAGACCGGGGCAGCCTGGATTGCACGGAATACCATCGGCAAGTCCGCGCGATGGGTCGCGTAGAACCGGGCCAGCGGCACGGTGAGGTCGAAGCGCAGTCCGAGATCGGCGAGATCGAGGGCATCCGTCGCGGTGGCGAAGTCCTCCGCGGTGAGGCCGCGCTTCAGCACCCCGAATGCGAGCTTCTCGTTGTCTCCTCCGAGCCCCGCGTGCAGCCGTGACGAGTCCTCCATCACCGGGGTCTCGATCTCGTCGAAGCCATGCGCGGAGAAGACGGAGCGGATGATCGCAAGTACCCGCTCACGCCGCGCCTTGTCGACGGGCAGGAAGTCGCGCATTCCGCGCGGGGGATTTACCGGGCTAGCCATGCGTTGATTGTTCCACGACGACCAGGTCCTGAATGCGCCGCCCGTAATGCTCGAGCACCCGTTCGAAGGCCGCGGTAGAGCGCTCGACATCTCTGCTCACGAGAAGGTCGTAGTGCAGCCCGTAGAGCGTCACGACGATGATGCGCACCTCGAGCTCCGCATCGGCGGCGGGTACCCCCAGCTTTACCAGCGCATCGACTCCCGATCGATTCCATCGGTCGAACGTCGCGAGGGTGAGACGATCGGCACGCGATTCTCGTGATTCGAGCATCGCCGCTTCGAACTCCAGGCGCTGCAGCTGCAGGCTGCGCACGTCGAGCGAGAGGCGCCAGGAGTGGCGCAGATTCTCGAGGTGCTGGTCGAGCAGCCCGGTTTCTTCGTTGACGGTGCCAACGACGTAACTCTGGCGCTCGGAGACCGCCTGCACGACCTCGCGCAGCAGGTCGGCGCGTGTACCGAAGTGATAGACGAGCGTGTACGTGCTCACGGAGAGCGCCCCGGCAAGGGTGCGAAAACTCAGGCCGGAAAGCGGCTTATCGAGCAGGTGTTCGATGATCGCGACAAGCAGCGCCGGCTTGCGATCAAGGTCCTTGGGGCGCGCCACGCAATAAACATAACGCACGTTTGGAGAAGCTGGCCAAAGCGGCTAGCCTGTATACAACCACAACAACGTCGGCGCCGTTGACTCAAATCCGGTGCATTGAACACAAAAAAACAAGATACCGCTGATCTGCTGGATAATCGCGGTACCCACAAGCAGGGCCTTCGGATCGGGTAATTCGTGGGCCCGTGCCCGAATCGGTTTTTCACTGCGGAATTCCCAGCGAAACCAGCTGTTTCGGGCTGCGGTGCCCCTCTCATTCGGGTTGAGGGGGGCACCATCTCCCCGCCTCTCAGTCGAGCGACCCGAATCCGATGACTCCGGCGTCGAAGGGATCGGCCACCTCGGCCGCCCGGATCTCGTCCTGCAATGCCCGCAGCGTCGAGCGAAGCGCGCGCTCGGCGTCCAGTCCCCCGGCTTTCGCCGAAGAGACGATGGCGAGAAGCA